>DASWCM010000004.1 GCA_036390115.1 Blattabacteriaceae bacterium
GGTTTCCTGAGAAAGGTTAATCCGCTCAGGGTCAGGCGGTCCCTAAGGCGAGGCCGAAAGGCGTAGCCGATGGACATCCGGTTAATATTCCGGACCTCCCTAGTGTTCGTTATCACGATGGGGTGACGCAGAAGGATAAGCGGGCCGTCCTATGGCTATGACGGTCGATGCGTGTAAGGTGTCTCCAGTAGGTAAATCCGCTGGAGAGTTATCACTGAGACGCAAAGCAGTAACCCGTATGGGTGAAAGCTGCCGATTCCACACTGCCAAGAAAAACCTCTAAGGAGAACGTAAGGGAACCGTACCTCAAACCGACACAGGTAGACGAGGAGAATATCCAAAGGCGCTCGTGAGAACAGTTGGTAAGGAACTCGGCAATATAACCCCGTAACTTCGGGAGAAGGGGTGCCTCACTAGGGTTCATAGCCCGAAGAGGCCGCAGAGAAATGCGCACTGCGACTGTTTAACAAAAACACAGGTCTCTGCAAAGTCGAAAACGACGTATAGGGGCTGACGCCTGCCCGGTGCTGGAAGGTTAAAGGGAGAGGTCAACCGTCGCAAGATGGTGAAGCTTCGAACTGAAGCCCCAGTGAACGGCGGCCGTAACTATAACGGTCCTAAGGTAGCGAAATTCCTTGTCGGGCAAGTTCCGACCTGCACGAATGGTGTAACGATCTGGATACTGTCTCAGCTGCGAGCTTGGTGAAATTGTAGTACCGGTGAAGATACCGTTAACTCGCAATGGGACGAAAAGACCCCGGAACCTTTACTATAGCTTCGTATTGACTTTGGGTAAACAATGTGTAGAATAGGTGGGAGACTTTGAAATATCTTCGTTAGGGGATGTGGAGTCAGCCTTGAAATACCACCCTTTGTTTATTTGAAGCCTAACTCGTAAGAGAACAGTGCGTGGTAGGTAGTTTGACTGGGGTGGTCGCCTCCTAAAAGGTAACGGAGGCTTCCAAAGGTACCCTCAACACGGATGGTAATCGTGGATATAGAGTGCAATAGCTAAGGGTGCTTGACTGTGAGACTTACAAGTCAACCAGATACGAAAGTAGGGTATAGTGATCCGGTGGTTCTGTATGGAAAGGCCATCGCTCAAAGGGTAAAAGGTACTCCGGGGATAACAGGCTGGTCTCCCCCAAGAGCTCATATCGACGGGGAGGTTCGGCACCTCGATGTCGGCTCGTCACATCCTGGGGCTGAAGAAGGTTCCAAGGGTTGGGCTGTTCGCCCATTAAAGTGGCACGCGAGCTGGGTTCAGAACGTCGTGAGACAGTTCGGTCTCTATCTATTGCGAGCATTAGAAACTTGAGTGGAGCTAACTCTAGTACGAGAGGACCGAGTTGGACGAATCTCTGGTGTATCAGTTGCATTGCCAAGTGCATAGCTGAGTAGCTATGTTCGTAAGAGATAAGCACTGAAAGCATATAAGTGCGAAGCTTACCACAAGATGAGGTTTCTTTTTTAGAAGGGTCGTTGAAGATGACAACGTTGATAGGCCGCAGGTGTAAAAACAGTAATGTCATAGCCGAGCGGTACTAATTACCCGTAAGTTTCTTTAATATTATATTGCATAATATTTAACTTAGCCTCAGTAAGCTGAGGTATTTCGATTAGAGTGGTAAAAGCAACAGGGCTCACCTCTTCCCATTCCGAACAGAGAAGTTAAGCCTGTTTACGCCGATGGTACTAAGTCTTCTTGGTAGAGTAGGACGCTGCTCATAAATCCTCAGCTCTCCTACTTTTCTTGTACCTATTTTTCAAAACCTCAATTATCTCTCTAAATTTGTAATTTTTAGCATTTATTAGAAATAAATAATGAAAAAGCATATCAGCCGCTTCATTTAAAAAAAAACGTTCCTTCTCATCTTTAGCTTCTATGAGGAGCTCTATCGATTCTTCTCCAAATTTTTGGACTATTCTATTGAACCCTTCATTGAATAATTGAGATATGTATGAATTTTCATTTCTTTTCTTAATTACTTGTTCAAGTTTAATCAAAAATCCATTTTTATCGTATTTGTTTTCTTCTTTCCAACAAGTATCAGTTTTCTGATGACATATAAAACCTAAAGGAGTTACTTTGATTAACAAAGTATCAAAATCGCAGTCAATAAGAATTTTCTCTATTAATAAATAATTTCCGCTTTTTTCCCCTTTTGTCCAAAATCTCTTTTTAGATCTACTGTAAAAGGTTATTTTTTTTTCAACTATAGATCTTCTATAAGCCTCTTCGTTCATATATCCTAACATCAAGACCTTTCCTGTGAAATTATCTTGAATAATAACTGGTAAAAGTCCTTTAAATCCTAACATGGATACCATGTATTTTGAGGTATTTTTTTAATTCTATAATTTCTATTTCTTTAAAATGGAAAACACTAGCTGCTAATGCAGCATCCGCTTTTCCTAAATCTAAAACTTCCAAAAAATGCTTATTTTTTCCAGCTCCCCCAGATGAAATTATGGGAACTGAAAGTTTTTCAGATAGTTTTTGTGTTATTTCTAAATCAAATCCTTCTTTTGTTCCATCATTTTTCATAGATGTTATCAAAATTTCTCCAGCACCTCTTCTTACAGCTTCTTTTGCCCAATCTAAAACATTTCTTTCTGTTTTCACTCTACCCCCGTTCAAAAAAACTTTCCATTCTTTGTCATATTTAGTATATTTAGTATCTATAGATAAAACAATACTTTGAGTTCCAAATCGTATAGAAAGTTCTTCAATAAGTTCTGGATTCAAAAAAGCAAATGTATTTATAGCAACTTTATCTGCACCAGAAGATAGTAGATCTTCTACATTCTTTATTTTATAAAGACCACCTCCTACAGTTAAAGGGATATTAACTACATTGGATATCTCTTTTACTAGAGAGAGAAGTATATCACGTTTTTCATTTGTAGCACCTATATCTAGAAGAACTAATTCGTCTGCACCATTTTCAGAATAATTAGCTGCCAGAGAAACAGGATCTCCAACTTCTCGAAGATTCTCAAAACGGATCCCTTTGATAGTTTTCCCATCTTGGATATCCAAACAAGGAATAATTCTTTTAGCTAACATTTTAACAATTTTTTTCAATCCAAGAATAAACTGATTTTAAAAAATCCTTTCTTTCAAAGAAAATTTTACCAATAATCGCACCTTTACAACCTATTCTCTGTAAATCATCCAGATCTTTCAAACTTTTTATTCCTCCACTAGCAATAAGCTCTAGATGGGGAAAATCTTCAATTATTTTCTTATAAAGATCTATAGAAGGACCAGATAAGAGCCCGTCTTTATCAATATCAGTACAAAATATCTTCCTTAATCCAAGGGAAATTTTTTTTTTAAAAAAAAATTAAAATGTATATTGCTGATTTTCTTCCATCCTTGAAAAGCTATTCTCTCATTTTTTACATCTGCTCCTAAAATAATTTTTTTTCCCCCATAACATTGCACCCATTCTTGAAAAACTTTATCGTTTTTCACTGCCATACTCCCAATGTTAGCAATATGTGCCCCACTATCAAAAACAACTCTAATATCCTCATTACTTTGAATTCCTCCTCCAAAATCTATCATTAGATTCTTACATTGAAAAGCTATATTTTCTAATACTTTACAATGGAGAACTTTTCTTTTTAGAGCTCCTTCAAGATCCACTAAATGGAGTCTTTTTAATCCATGATCTTCTAAAACTTTCGCCATTTCTACTGGATTTACAGTATAAATTTTTTTATTTTCGTAATTACCCTGCGTTAAACGCAGGCATTTTCCTCCGAAAATATCTATAGATGGTATAATATCCATTTATATTTATAAAAATTTAATAAAGTTTTCTAAAATTTTAGATCCAAAAATACCAGATTTTTCAGGATGAAATTGCACAGCATGAAAATTATTTTTCTGTAAAGCAGAACTGTAAGTATATATGTAGTCTGTTTTAGCAATAGTGTACTCACATATTGGTGCAAAATAAGAATGTACAAAATATTGGTAGCTTTCTTCGGGAATCCCCTTAAATAATACTCCTTCAAGTTGATAAATAGTATTCCATCCAATTTTAGGAATTTTCATATTTATGTTCTTAAATTTTTTTATTTCCAGATCGAATATTCCTAAGCAATCTGTGTTATTTTCTTCTGAATGAAAACAAAGCAGTTGCAAACCAAGACAAATTCCTAAAAAAGGCTGTTTTAATTTTGGGATTAATAAATCTAGACTTTTTTCCCTTAAGTATCTCATCGTTAATTTGGCTTCTCCTACCCCAGGAAAAATGATCCTATCAGAAGATAGAATCTCCTCAAAATTATCCGTTAACTTAGCATTTACCCCAATTCTTCTTAGTGCAGAAAATATTGATTGTACATTCCCTGAAGGTGATTTAATGATGATAGTTTTCATATGATATTTTTTGTGGTAGGTAATTTATATAGCTGAACATCACGAAAAATGGCCGTTTTTACGGATTTAGCAAAAGCTTTGAAAATTGCCTCTATTTTATGATGTTCATTTTCCCCTTTAGCTTGTATATGCAAGTTGCATTTAGCAGATTCTGAAAATGATTTAAAAAAATGATAGACCATTTCGGTTGGTATATCCCCAATTTTTTCTCTTTTTAATTCTACCTTCCAAACCAGATTGCTTCTACCACTAAAATCTAAAGCAACTTTAGCTAATCCTTCCTCCATGGATAAACAAAATCCATATCTAGCTAATCCTAGCTTATTCCCCAAACCTTTACAAAAGGCTTCTCCTAATGCTATAGCGATGTCTTCTATCGTATGGTGTTCATCAATAAGATGAAGATCACCCTGGGCTTGAATTCCAAGATCTATAGAAGCATGTTTAGCGAATTGTTCAAGCATATGATTTAAAAAACCAATTCCTGTGCAAATATTATATTTTCCAGTTCCATCAATCTGGAGAATTATTTTCATGTCCGTTTCTTTACTTTTTCTAGAATGTAGAATTTTTCTACTTCCAAATTTTAAAAACTCGTAAAGTTTTTCCCAATCTTTTATTTCTAAGGCTAGAAACTTTTGAAGTTTTTCAGCTGAAAAAGCCGTTTCATTATGGACTATCCCTTTTTTTAGCCAAATAGCTTTACACTTTAGGTTTTTAGCTAATAAAACATCTGTTCTTCTATCTACAAGAACGAATGATCCAGAAATATCATAGCTTTCCCCTCTACTGGTTCTATCAATAGAACCAGCAGAAAAATAAACACCCTCGTTCTCAAAAGTTTTCATTATTTTTCTATGAGCTTTAAAAAATTTTTCTCCTGCTTGATTAGTTACCAGAACTATTTCATAGTTGAATTCTCTAGAGATCCTCGACATAAAAGAAAGAACTTTAGGAACCTTTTCTTCAATTTTAGGAGGGATTTCTTCAACGATAAATAATACTTTATTCATCGATATTGATATTTTTTAAAGTTTTTAAAAGAAAATTATTTTCTTCATAAGTCCCTACTGTAATTCTAAGACAATTCTTGCATAATTTAATTTTTGAACGATCTCTTACAATAAGATTTTTTTCAAAAAAACATTGAAAAATTTTTTGTACTCCAGAAACTTGAGTTAGCAAAAAGTTAGCTGAGCTAGGAAAGACCTTATCTACAAGGCAAATTAACTCTTTGGAGATTCTTTCTCGTTCTTTAATAATCGTTTTAAGTCTTTTTTCAAAGAACGTTTTTTGTTTAAGGGTTTTAATAGCTATTTCTTGAGAAGATTTGCTTATATTATAAGCTGGTTTTACCCTATTCATTAGACTAATCATATTTTCCCCAGAAAAAGCTATTCCTATACGAATTCCAGCCAATCCCCAAGCTTTGGAAAGGGTTTGCATAACCATAAGTTTGGAGTATCTATCAAGTAGGTTAATAAATGATTCTTTATTAGAGAAATCTATATAAGCTTCATCGATAACAACAATACCTGTAAATATTTTTAGAATTCTTTCCATGTCTTTACTGAGAAAATCATTTCCAGTTGGATTATTAGGGGAACAAAGAAAAATTAGTTTCCTACTATTGGGAATGGAAGAAAGTATCGAATTAACATCAAGTTTATACTCCTTTTTTAGGGGTATTTTCAATATTTCTATATCATTTATTTTAGCATTAACTTCATACATTCCATATGAAGGAGTACAGATAATAATTTTATCTAAACCTGGGCTACAAAAGATTCGTATGATCAAATCAATAATTTCATCACTTCCATTCCCAATAAATATTTTTTTATCACAAATATTTTTAATAAATGAGATCTCTTTCTTAAGTTCTACTTGAAAAGGATTCGGATAACGGTGATATACCTCAC
>DASWCM010000005.1 GCA_036390115.1 Blattabacteriaceae bacterium
ATTCTCCTACTATAAATGGTTGGATCGCGCATAAGGTTTCTAATCTAGAAAATTCAAAAGTATTAGAAACTTACAAAGATCAAGTATTTCATTTTATGGAAACAAGTTCTGAGGGAGAAGAACTAGATATAAAGGATTTAAATATAGATGAAGAAGAAGTGAGTAAAATGAAAACTCTATTAGATCCAAGTCCAATTTTCGCAGCTTTTGTTTCACAAAATAGAATTAAAGTAGTTCATTTAGCTAAAGATCAAATAGAATGAAAACATTAGATGAATTAAAAGAAGATTTTGCTATTGCAATGGATTATGGAGATTTTTACGTAGCTTCAGAAATAGTAGAAGAAATAAAACGACTAGAAGAACAAGAAATAAATGAAAACATCAAAAGAAAAATTCATTAAATGGGTAGAAGGTTTACCAGAAGATATAAAAATAAATTATTCAGATAATTTTAATTGTGTTATTTGTCAGTTTATGAAAGATACTACAGGAATAACAGAAATTAGTGCTGGACGTTCTTATTATAGAACACCATTAGATTCCCATGAAAGAATTCCAGTAGATCAGCAAATACTTAACATTCTGTATTTATCTAAAGTAAAAGATGAGAATAATAATTTTTTATTTTCTAATATAATTACAAAACCTAGATTATTGAATGCTATAAAACAAAATGAAAATACAAATCCTTAAGTATTGGAGAGTTGGTGAAGATAAAAAATCATTAATTCTTCTTCCATCTAAAGTAGGACTAGAAATTATAAAAAAAGTTTTAGATGATAAGAAAATATCTTATATAGAAGGAATTGAAAAAATAGATAAAGCAAGTCTAATCTGTCTTGTAATAAAATTAAACTCACCTATTAAATTTATAGAATATAGAATTAATATTGTTGGAGTTTCCTTATACACTTATATGGAAAATGAAGAAAAATTCTATCTAAGATTTCCTTTTGAAATATGACCATAGAACAATTATTAGAGTGCTCAGCAGAAAAATTAGAAGCTATGTCTGATTCAGAATTAAATTCTTATTTATCACCATATTTTAATATAACTCGTCCTGAACTACAAGTTAAAACTGAGCATACTATTAAAGGATCAAAGCAAGCTAATATGGAATTAAATATAAAATTAAATCAAGCTCGCGCAATTGCTAAGAGCTTTGGGATTGAGTTACCATGACAACAGAAACAATAAAAGCTTATCTAGTAGATACAAAGTGTCCTATATTAATTTGTCTTTCAGATGGAAGAAAATTTATCGTAGCACATCAAGATTTTTTAATATTTCATCCAGTGGGTGATGGTATATTTCTCTTTCAATCAACTGGATATTATATAGTCTTAAATAAAAATCATATAACTTCTTTAGAAAAATCTTATGTCTGATAAATTACTTCTAATGTTAGATGCTTCTGCTTTTTCTAATTCTTCTTGTATTCTTAGATTATTTAATACTGTTGTAGAAGGCTATAAACAAAAATTAGAAAATAATGATATCTGTTTCGGTACTGCATTCCATATCTTCAGAAAAATATTTAGAGAAAAGGGAGAACAAGGAGTTGCAGAAGGAATAAATAAAGCAAAAGAATATTTTATAAATACTCCGATGATAGAGAAGTATAATAAAAAATATCTTACCCCAGTTTTCTTAATGAGAATATGTATAGAGTATGCAGAAAAATATGCAAAAGATTCTTTTAAGCCTATTAGAATAAAAATTAAGAAAAAAATAAAAAATTTAACCAAAGAACAATTAGAAAGTCTTAATGAAGCTACTAAAACATACTTACTTTGTTCCGATAATTCAGAACATGAAGTTGAAATAGAAGAATCTCTATTAGAAATCAAAGGCGCTTTTCCATATTATGTAGATGATGATATGGAAATCTTAATGGCATTTACTATGGATGAAATAGGAAAACAAGAAAACGGAATAGTATCTATAATGGATGCAAAAACTACATCTATGTGGGATATAAAATCTTATTTTCAATCTTTTGAATTATCTCCACAATTACGATTTTATAAATGGAGCTTATTTAAATATGCAGAAGCTTATCCAGAATCTTTTATTGGAAAACTATGTGAAGATATAATAGGTTGTCAAATAGATGGAATATTCTATAAAGGAGCAGATAAAGAAGTAGAATATAAACGATCTGAAGTTATGTTATTTTCTGATGATCCTAAAATGGAAGAATTTGATAAATTAGTAGAAAGAAAAGTATTTAAATTAATAGATTCAATTAAATTATGGAGATCTAGTAATAGACTTCCATTGCGCGAAGGAATTTTAAATGGCTCATGCGAAACTAAGTATGGAAAATGTGATTTTTCTCAATCATGCGCAGCAGTAGATGAAACTACAAGGAATGTAATATTAGACTATAATTTTATTAAAAAACACTATAATCCACTTGAATTCAATTCTTGACAGAAGAGGTAAGATTAAAAGAATAATTATGTCAGAGATAAAAAATAATCCAGAAAAACTGGAATATTTTTATATAAATAGAGAAGGAATTAAAATAAAAGTTTTTCCACTTTTTGGAATTTTAGATAATATTTTCATCTATTGTTTAGATTTAACGAAAGGTGGTAATATAACAATTCATAGAAGTAAACTAGAATGGGAAAATAAAAAATGAAGCTTTTAACTCTAACACAAGCAAGGATTGAGAATGAGAGTGAGCCTAAAGTAATTTCTGTTGCTGAGATTGCAATTAACATAGAAGATATTGTTATTATTCATCCAGTAATGGATAGATATGATTGTCTTATAAAAAATGTTACTGGAATAAAATTAAGACAAGGTGATGGATTCTATATAATTGGTTCTTTTAAGGAAACAATGGAAGTAATAGAACAAAATATAGTTATATGATAATAGTTGTATCAAATCAATGGAAATTCCCAATAACTGATTTTGATTTATTTAGTTTTGGAATAAGTTATTTTGGTAGATATGATTACCTTAAAATATATTGGTCTATACATTTAATAATTTTTGGATTTATTTTAATAATAAAGAAAACTCTAAAATAATATGCACATTCCTGAGAAATCACTTAATTTAAAAGATACTCTAATGGGTCAAATTAGACTTGGACTTTGTGGCGAGCCTGCTACTGGAAAAACAACATCTGCTCTAACTTTTCCAAATGTTATAGTTGCAGACTTTGATGGTGGTCTTACTAGATTTTCGGGAGAAAATATTATTTTTATTCCATTTTATGACGAAGAATGGGTATGTAATTTTGGATTTAAACCAACTAAACCTAGAGCTACAGCTAATAGAAGAGATGCTTTTCTTAAATTTCTAGAAGAAGATGTTCTTAAAATGAGTAATGAACAAACACTACTTCTTGATAGTTGGACAGCACTGCAAAATGCTTTTGATTTACAGCAAGATACTGATCCACCTAAAGTAACAAAGGAAGGTAAAACAGACGACTATTATTTTTGGCAGAAAAAAATAGAATACTGCGAAAAAATAGTTGTTCGTCTTAAAGCATGTAAATGTCATGTTGTAGTAACATTCCATGAGGATAAAGTAAGAGATAAAAACACAGGACAACTTTTAGATAAGATAGCACCACTTATGCAAGGGAAGTTCGTAGCTCAACTTAAGTCTCATTTTACTGATTTTTTCCATATGATTTGTGAAGAAGAAAAAAATAAAGATGGAATAGTAACAAAATGTTCTTATTGGTGGCAAGTAGCCAGTAATAATAGAGTAGATATTAAAACAAGATTAAAATTTCCAGAAGGAACATTTAAAATAGAGCCACATTTTAAGATATTTGAACAATACAAAAATAAAATATGAAAAATATAAAACCCTCAAAACTAATAGAATTAGCTTTAAAAGATTTAGAAACTGTAGAAAGTATGCCAGAAATTTATGAAATTTCTATGAATGTGTTTCATGAAAATCATAATAAAAAATGTTTTATTTGCTTAGCTGGTGCTGTTATGGCAATTACATTACATGCAGATAAAAATAAAACATTAAATACAGGATATTTTCCAGAGCAGCAGCATTTACTTCGTGCTCTTAATATGTTTAGAGTAGGTGCTATAGAAAGTGGATTTCTAGAAATGGGAATACCACTTAATAATTTAAAATCTTCTTTATATGTAACACCTTATCATATAAATCCTATACAATTTAAAATAGATATGAAAAATATGACATTCTATTTAAAAGAAAATAATTTATGAAAATAGGAGAGTTAAAAGATCAAATAAAAGATTTTAAACCATTCACAATTTATATGACAGACGGATTTCAGATTCATATTCCCCATATAGATTACATTTATTTTCCACCAATAGGAAGAAGTTTTGTTGTTATTGGCCCTAATGGTGGGGTTCATGTTCTAGCTTCTGAACATGTAACAAGAACAGATCATGGAAATATAGAATAAACAATTTCTCTCTTATAAAAATAGAGAGGAAAACAAAACAAAAAAACTAAAACCAAAAACATATGTTAACTAAATCAAATAAACCTAAATTAGCTGTCCCACCTGCGTTCAAGAATCGTTGTGTAATTCGCTGCACAGATGTTAAATTTGGGCCTAATTCTAATGATGCTCCAATGATAACAGCAAATTGGGAACTTTTAGGTATCCCAAATAGCACTGGGAGTATTGATACTAAAATGGAAAGAAACGGCCAGGAATATCAACTTGCTGGATTGAGACTTAAAACTACTTATTTCACCCTAACACAAAAAGCAGTAGATGGCTTTTATGCTGAGTTTTGGACTAAAGCAAATGGAGAGGAATTCAAAGGAGTAGATGAAACAAATCCAGATATTAAGTTCTTTGATTCTTTATGTATGGAAGCTATAGTTCAAGGTTTAACTATAGTAGAGAGAAAACAATTAACAGAAGAAGAAAAAGAAGAAAAGATTGCTAAGGGTGAACAACCTATTGGTGATCCAATCACTGATAGTGATGGTGAAGAAATAACTAGGACTATGTTAACTCAAACTATGTGGCTAAAGAGATATACTGGTGAAGTTCCGCATCCATTCTAAATAATTCCGCACTAGTCCGGTTAAATAGGCTAGCAACATGCTAAATGGTGGATTTAATATCCACAAGACCTAATAATAGGTCCAAAAATCCTGGTTGCTGAAATAATGCAACCAGACATTTTGGAAGATAGCCATGATGAAACATATAAGTAATCCACATTCAAGTTGTAACTTGTGCATTATAAACTTTACAACAACTATAATGGTGGCAATTCTTCCTTCTTTATAAGTACGACAAGCACTTTAAAGTTACTGGCCACTTTCTTAATTTTATGAAATCTGAGATAATTATACGTGCCTGTGAAATAACGGAATTACACTATAAAAATATTAATTTACCTCAATTTGCTCACGCATTTAAAATATTTCGTAAAGCAATAATTGTTTTAGAAAAAGAAGATGCAATAAAAGAAGAACAAATACACAATGAAGCATTAGAAGGTTCTCAAGGATAAATATGACAAAACAAGACAAAAGAAATCCATGCTTTGAAGATACATCTTTAATGGTATTTGGAAAATATAAAAATCAACTATTACAAGATATTCCAGCAAGTTATTTTAGATGGCTTAAAGATATTTTAGAGAAAGAAGGTTATAATTATAATCCTCCAGAAAAATTGTATAATAGTATGAAATCTTTTGAACAAGATAAAGTGAAACTATACAATTACATATGGAATAGTCAAGATGCACTTCAAATGGAACTAGGAAATGATATAGTATGAATACTCTAACTATAGATTTTGAATATATAGAAGCAGATAAAAATGATCCTATGTCACACGATGATATTGATATTCATGATGTTAAATTAAATAATGTTAGTATTCCAGTTCCCAATAGTTCATATTCAGTAATTAAAAGCTTTCTACAACATCAACGTGTTAAGTCAACCACCAAAATTTGATTATAACGGGCTAACTATTATTCTATCAGGCTCGAATAGATTTGAGAAAAGACAACTTTTACAAGGCTCCGGCGCATACTTTTTTAATACTGAATGTTTGATGCCAGAAACAAACATTTATTGTTGCGATGTAAGATTAATTGATGATAAAAGAAAACTTTTACCTAAGACTAAAATTGTTTTTTTATTAGGACAAAGAGCTTTTCATATATATACAGGTAGAGTTGAAACATTAGATGAGGCGCGCGGAAGTCCATATATTATAAATGGAATACCATGTATTTCAAGTTTTTCCTATCAAGATGCAATCGATCCACAAAATTTTGAAGCAAAATTTAATAAAGAAGAAATTGAAGATGAATATGAAGAAGAACGAGATTCCTATATTGGAGAAAAATCAAGAAATAAAACTTCCCGTGAAAATTATCGTTTCTGGCTTAAAGCAGACACAAAAAAAGTATTGCGTATCCTCGAAAATAACGGGAATATTCCATTACCTTCTTTCAGTCCAGAGTATCACATTTACCCTCCAAGTAAAACAATTATTGAAACCTTGGAAAAAGAAAAAGGGCAAGATTTATATATCGACATAGAAACAGATATTGAAAGTCTAGACATTAGATGTTTTGCTTTTAACTTTGGGAATTCAAATAATATATACGTTGTTCCAGTTCTAGATATAGAATATAAACCAGCTTATGAAGAAATTCCTCAAATTTTTAGAGCTTTATATATGGCCTTCTATGGTAACACTGTTATTGCTCATAACGGTGCTGTGTTCGATTTCTTTATTTTTGCCTATAAATATAAAATATCTATTGGCAAAAATTGCTTTGATACTCTTATTTCTAATCACCGTATCTTCCCTACTGTTGAAAAATCGCTAGGACATTGTATAAGTTATTGGTTATATCTTCCATATCATAAATCAGAAGCTGCTCATGGTTATAATAATTTAAGTCAAGCAGAGCAACTATGGAAATATTGTAGTAAAGATGTTTACACAATGAGACTAGTCAAAGAAGCCCAGCTTAAATACGCAAGTAATGATCCTGGTCTTCTATCTAGTATAGATCAAGCTATGAAGTCTATTAGACCATATCTTATAATGTCCTTACTTGGAATGAAATTTAATGAAGAAAAGCGCCAGCAATGGATAAATGAGTCTGATAGACTTATGATGCAATATATGAGGATTATAAGTATTTTAACAGGACCAAAGGTAGAAATGTTAATAAGCAATAAAAAATGCACTAAATATTTTCATGATCTTCTTGGTTATCCAATTGTTAAAAGAACAAAAACAGGAGCAAGTAGTTTAAGTGCAGATGCGCTATTGAAATTAAAACTTAGACATGAGAATCCAGTAATAGACTTCCTTATTAAATATAGAGAAAAACAAAAAGAGACAGGAACGCTTAATTGGAAAACATGGATACAATAAATTATGACAATTACAGAATTAGAAACATTTAAAAATCTTGCCCCATTTAAACCATTTAAAATAAATACAGTAGACGGAAAATCAACTCAAATTTTTCATCCAGATTTTATTTATTTTATTCCGCCTATAAATAGAGTTATAATCTTAAATCAAGAATTACAACTAATTAAATTTATAGATATAAGTTACATAACATCAATAGAACAACAAGTATGACTGATAAACAAATAAAACTAGCAGCAGATATTTATAATTTAGAGCGCCAGAAAGAAATTATAGATTCTGAGCTTAAACCAAAACGTGAGGAACTTCTTAATAGTATAAAAGAATATGGAACCTATGAATGTGGGGATCATATAGTAATAAAAAAACATATAGAAGAAACTCATGTAAAAGCTTTTGACAGAAGACCATACGACACTTTACAAATAAAATGATAATAGTTGAAAATATTACTTTTAAAAATGAGAAAAAGTATATACAAGTTCGTATACATACTGCTTGCTGTAAAAGCACTTTTATGGTAGAAGACCAAGGTAAAGATAAATTATGGAATCCAATAACAGAAGAATATATTCTCTGGGGAATGGTTAATTCCATTAGATTAGCAGAAGATACATACAATGAGCGAATACTTAAAACCAATAAAATGTAATAGATGTAAAAGTGAACTTAGTAATTTATTTAAATTTATAGATAAAACTATAAAAGAAGAAAAAATAATTTATCTATGTGATGATTGTGTTAAATACTATTTTACAAAATTATTAATAGATCGAAGAATTTTTAATAAAGTATGGAATCTTATAAATGAAAATAGTAAAAAAACAATTTGAGTCTTTATATCTTTTTTATGAGTGTAAATTAGGCGTAGAATCTATAACACAAGCTTTATCAAATCTAAAATATTTTACAGGTAAAAACAAAGAACTTCTAGATAAAATAAATGAAGCACATAAAATATTAAAAGAAATAGAATTTGAAAAATGAAACAATTAATAGGTATTGAATATATAGAACCAGATAAAGTTAATATCATAATTACAGAAGGTGGTATTAAAATAAGCATAGAGGGTAGATGTGTATTTTCTATAATAAAAGCTAAGGAATTTTCTATTAGCGATACAAGAATAAAAAATGCACAATAAACTAGATAAACCTAGGGATACAAGTCATTGGATTGTAAGTGCGACTAATACATTTAGATTAGGAAGTAGAAAGATACTTTCCTCTTTACATGATACAAAATGGATCAATTTCGGTGGCAATAGGCAAAATATAGAAGGAGGTATGAGAATAATTTGGGAAGCTGATAAAGGGTATAAATTAGTATCAAAAGATCAGTCTGGTGCTGAAGCTTTAATAGTAGCTTATTTATGCAGAGATGGAAATTATAGATCACTTTTTAAAAATAACATAAAACCTCATACTTTTATAGCACTTTATGTTTTTGCTGAACAATTTAAAAAACACTTTGATGCTGAAAAAATAGATTTAGCTATTAATACAGAAATAAAATATTTAAGAAGTCTACCTTTTTGGAAAGAATTAGATAATCTTATTAGAAGTTCTGATCACTGGCCTTCAAAAGAAAGATATTATTTTATTGGTAAGAAAATTGTTCACGCAAGTTCCTATGGTATGCAAGCATTTAAGTTCTGCCTATCCTTACTAGAGGAATCTGGAGGTTTAATTGCACTCTCTAAAAAAGAAGGCGAACAATATCTTATGATGTTTCATAAGCTCTTTCCAGAAATACATTTATGGCATTCTAAAATATATGAGCATATTAGAAAGTATAAAGAACTAAGAAATCTTTTTGGATTTCCTTTTAAATTTACTGGATTCATAGATGATAATATGATTAGGGAAGCATATGCTTTCATTCCACAATCAAGTGTTGGGACAGCAACTAATATAGCAATAACAGAAATACAAGAAATTATAGAAAAAGAAAAACTAGATTACCATATTCTGAATAATGGACATGATAGTATTTTAGCTGAATGTCCTGATAATGATAAAGATATAGAGTATTGTAGTTTATTATTAAAAAACGGTCTAGAAAGAGAATATATATCACCTACCGATGGAACTAAATTTAGAATGAAAAGTTCTTTAAAATTAGGTTATAACTGGAGTGATTATCACGAAATAAATAATCCAAATGGTCTTAAAGAAATAGAATAGTTTAATATTATCTAATCAATGTTTACATCAAACATGGATAGATGGAGATATTATTGCGAGACTATCATTTCACCAGATAGTTATATAGATTGGGGTTTGTATTATACTATAGCAGCAGCTCTTCAGAGAAGAATTTGGCGTGGACAAATTGATGGTAAACCATTATTTCCCAATCCTTATATAATTTTTACTGCTGATCCAGGTGTTGGAAAAGGGCTTGTAATTACAGAAGTTAATAAACTTTTAAGATATTTTAAACTAGAAAAAGAAAAAGATCAAATAGGAGAAACTAAAACAATAAATTTTAATGAACAGCCTAAACATGGGATGGAAAAACCACTTTTATTTCAAGTTGGCGCTGATGCTTCTACTTATGAAGCACTTGTTAGAGAAATATCACGTTCTGTAAGAGCCTATTTTTATAAAGAAAATGAAACTAAAAAAGCTTATATACATTCTAGTCTTGCTTTTTGTCTAGAAGAAATAAGTTCTCTTTTTAGAAAACATACAGAAGATCTTGTTCGCTTTCTTCTTGTAGCTTATGATTGTGGTGATTATAGATATGATACTATATCTAGAGGAAGAGATTTTATAAAAAATTGTTGCCTTTCTTTAATAGGAGGAACTACTCCAAAATTTCTAAAAAGAGTATTTTCTGATGAATTATTAAATGAAGGTTTTGCAAGTAGATGTATATTTGTCTTTGAATTATCTAATAGATTTGATAGATTGAAGCCGCCAGAGTTTTCTAAAGAACAAATGGAGGAATATAGTATAATTTTAGAGCATATAAAAAAACTCTCGCTTCTTTATGGAGAAGTTGTATTTGAACCAGAAGCTGCAGAATATCTTGAATTATGGAATAAAGTAGAAAAGTATAAAAGACCCAATACAAGTCCAAAACTAAACTACTATTATGCAAGAAAACCAGTAACTATACAAAAACTAGCAATGGCAATACATTTCTTAGATAATCTAGATATGAAAGTAAATATAGAGGAATGCAAAAAAGCAATAGCTCTATTAGACCATACTGAAAGAAGGATGCACATGGCACTATCAAGTGATGTAAAAAATCCTCTCTCTGATCTAACTGATGAAATAATTAGTTTTATTCAAAAAACTGGACCACAAACCAAAAAAGAATTACTTGTTATTTTTTGGGGAAGCTTACCAAATGGTAAGCAGAGCTTAGATGAAACCCTTGAATATTTGTTGATGATAAGAAAACTAAAGTTAGAAAATAGTAAATTCCATATTATATGAATAAAGGTTACGAAATAAAAGTATTAGATAAAGGTTATGTTCGCTACATAGATCATATGGGTTCCGATGAAAGAATAGTAGAAGCCGCGCGCATATCATATAAAAGTCCCTCTAAAGGTGAAGAAGCTGATAAAAAATTATTACATTATCTTATTAAAAATAAACATACATCTCCCCTTGAAATGTGTAAAATTACATTTAACATAAAGATGCCAATTTTTGTAATGAGACAATTTGTGCGCCATAGAATGCAAAACATAAATGAAATATCAGCTAGGTATACAGAACTACCTGATGAATTTTATATACCAGAAAAATGGAGAAGACAAGATACTAAAAATAAACAAGGAAGTATTGAAGAAAAAGAATTTAGACCTGAAATAACTTTTGAAGAGTTTAGAGATTATGCTGAAATATGTTTAAATAGAATATATATAAAAATATATGAATTTTATAAATGTTTAATTAAGGAAGGAATAGCAAAAGAAATGGCTAGAATAATATTACCTGTTGGTATTTATACAGAAATATATTCTACATGGGACTTGAATAATCTTTTAAAGTATTTTATTCTAAGAGATGATTTACATGCTCAATGGGAACATCAACAATTTGCTAAAGCTATGAAAGAAATAGTTAAAGAAATATTTCCTTGGACATTAGAAGCTTATGAATTATTTTTAAATCCTAATAAAATATGATTATGAGTATACAAATATTAGCACCAATTAGATCTGATAATATTCTAGAATTACAAGAGTGGGTTAGATTCTATGATATTAATGGAAAATATCCAGCAAATATTCTTGAAAGATTTGCAATAGGAATATATCAAATTAAAGATGGAATGGAATGGAAAGATACTTTAAATAAAAATGAATCTTGGTGTGCTGCTTTCATTCATTTTTTAACTGTAGCAGAGAAATTAAACTTACCAATAGAAGATAAAATAAGTTTAAGTCTTCCAGCTTTTGGAGCAATTTTAAATGAAAATTTACTTTTAAATTTATCTAGAGCACAGCAGGATATATTCTATAAATATAATTCTGGAAAAACACAAAGAAGTTCTAGATATAATTCAGAAAGATTGACAATAAACTTAAGTAAAGTATTATCTATCTGTTATTGTAAAGTTCCAAAAGAAGAGAGACCAGAAGGATTCTATAATGCAAGTTCTATTATGATAGGAAAATTATGAGAAAAATAATATGTGATATTTGCGGAAATGAATATAAAGAAGTATTAGAAGAAATTACAGGACAAATTAATTTACATAGAAAAAATGGAGAAATACTATCTATTGGAATTGTAGAAATAAAATTAAATTGTCGTTTTGATACAACAAATATTGATATATGTAGAAGCTGCCTTATTAATGGAATTAAAGCTGCTACTTTAGAGTGATGGAACTAATTTAGATTTCTCTTTATTTACTAAGTTTTGTAAAAGATAATCTTGTAATCTACTTGCGGCAGCCTCTTTTCCTTGTGATTTTTCAAGAAAAGAAATAAACTTCACAAATTTAATAGGCATATCTGTAGGAGATGGCATAGTTTGGTAGTTATTCTCCTTTATTTTCTGTAGTTCTTTTTTAAGAACAAAAGGATCAACATTACCAGAATTATCTTTAGATTTTTCTAATGCTTTATCAATTAATTCTGGTAATAGTTTTGCTACAATTTCTAGATCAGAACTTTGTTTAAACTCTTTTAATTTTTTTCCTCCAATTACATTAGGTAATTCTCCAGTTCCCTGTGGAATATCTCCAGAATCTAGTTCTTTAAATATTCTAAGATCGCGAAAAGCTTCTTTTCTTTTAGCTAATTCTGGATTAACAAAATTTGCATCAACATATCTATAAGTCTGAGAACTTTGTTGCGCAAGAGCTTGAATATAAGAAGCTAGACTTTCTATAGGATCATCACCGTCTTGGATAGAATTTACTAAATCACTTGTATTCTTAGCAAGAACATCTGTAGCAAAAGAATAAAGTGGAAAGCTAAGTGGATTATTATATTTAATCCCTTTTCCTTGAGCTAGATTAGAGCCAACTTTAGAAAAGTCAGAAATTATTCCAGCAATAGAAGCTAATTGCCACAGACCAATTACTTTAGCTCCTACATCTACTGGACTTCCAAATTTTTCTACTTCAGTTATTGTAGGATCAACACTTCTTTTACCAGAAAGTAATTCATTTATTTGTTCTATTGCTGCACCAGTTAAAATACCACCAAGAGCAGTCCTAAGTAATGGACCATAAGAGCCCTCTTTAATTGGTAAAATTGCATCTTTCCAAATTGTATTTGCTTTCTCTATATTAAATCTAGAAAGCTGAGTAAAAAAACTTAATCCACCCTCTGATGTCCAAGTAGGAACTCCTTCAGGACCATATGTTCCTCTTACAGCATCAGTAAATCTTTTTGCTATTGCTTGTATATGTTCATCCTTTACAATAGCATTCTTTTCAAATAGTTTATCTACTCCACCTTCTAGTGTATCTCCAAATCTTCTACTTAGTCTTACAGCTTCTTTATCTCCATTCTTTGCTGCTGCTAAATTATCTTTTGCAAGTAATTCTCCTAATGTATGTATATACCAACCTTCTAATTTATCAGAAAGATTTCTTCCTTGGTATTTCCTCAATATATAAGAACCCTCAGAAAGTCTTCTTATAAAAGGATCAGGACTAGATACAAAATCTCCGGCTGTATCATAATCAGCAAATGAAGCTCTAATAGAATTATTTTCAAAAGCTCTAGCTGCACTATCATTCATATTACCAAAAGCTTTAAATATAAGTGGAATCTGACCTGGGCGAACATAAGTAGAAATAAAACCTGGAATATTAACTAGATTCCTAATAGGTGTCCCAACACCCATTAAAACATTATTTACAATACGAGATATAGCTAATATCTTAGGATTTCTAGTTGATCTATCCGCGCCCAAAACAGAAGCTAAAGCATCTTTAGAAACTTTAGCACCACCAATATGTTCTATATCTGGAGCTAAATCAGTTTTATCTCTATTTCCAAATTGATCTTGTAGATTAAAAGCTTTCCTCATTTTAGGATCATTTTGTAAAAATTTAAAATATCCTAAATCTCTAGCTGCTCTACTAGCATAACGTGACATTAAATGAGGAAGATTCTTCTCAATTAATTCAAAAGGAAGTCCTAGCCCTTCTGCTTTTCTAATAGCACCAAATTCTACATCAGGAGATACATGATGTCCTATAGCATCTTTATAATCTTTTAATTGTGCTAAAGCATCTTCTTTAGAAAGACCATTTTTCTCTAGAAAATCAGTATATAATTTATCATAAGTTTTAGATTGTTCTGAATCACTTTTCTCACTCCAGTTATAGGCTACATCATTATCCAGCATATTAGGAAAGTAACCATCTTCTTTTATACCTGCTAAACGGCCAGCAACCTTAAGACCTAATTCTCTCTGTAAAAGTTTAGGTTCTCGAATATTCTCTAAATATTTAGAAACAAAATCTTCTTGTTTAGTATTTAACTTTACATCAGAATTTCCTTTACTATCCATGTCGTAAAGATATTTTACAAGAGAGCTATGTTCTGCTTCTGTAAAATTAGCATCCTTAAAATTTGCTATTTGTTTATTTCCAATTTGTCCGGCTAATTGATCTGTCCATCCCCACCATTTATGTAATTGATTAGATACATAGTTTCCAGTATTATTTTTAAATTGTTCTGCTATTTTATCAATTCTAGGAGTTAGAAATTTAAGTCCCCAGGGTGTAGAGAAATTCTTTAATTTAGTCTCTTCTTGTTTTGGATTAGACGAAGATTCTACAGCTTCTTTTGTTTGGGGAAGCATTCTTAATTTAGGTATTTCTTTCTCTGAATATTTAGGTAATTTAGAACCTTCTTCTTCACTTTGTTTAGTTACATCTTCTGGACCCCAGAGTTGTTTTAACTTTTCAATCGCTTTTTTATAATCTTGTTTTAATTTCTCAACTTTAAATTTTGCTGATTGATATTCTGAACTATTTTTATCAAAACTATCTCTAGTTATTACAACTTTTCTTCCTTCTGTATTTATATTTTTAACAATATGTAACTGATCTAATATTTCTTTATCTATAGGATGTTTACTTTCTTCTAACTGTTCGACTGGAGTTTTATATTCTTTTTTAGGTAATTTACTACCTTCTTCTTCAGAAAATTTTCCTAAATTCTCTTTCAACTTATTTAATTTATCACTATTTTCTACCATCTCTTTATAACTATGTTGTTCCAATTCATTGGGTATTCTATAACCTTTATTTGCTAAAGTAGCCTGAGCAAGTGTAGAATCTTTAGGATGACCTGAAATATCTTCTGTTAGATTATAGTTATGAAAGCTTGGTAACATTTCATCACCCTCAAATTTACCAGAATATTTAACAGGAGCAGTAGGTAACTTATTATATTCTTCTTCGGAATATTTTGGAATAAAGTTACCAGGTCTTTCATTTTGAAGAGTTCTAAATTTATTTAATTGTTCATTTGCTTCAGCTTTTGTATATCCTTTAACTTTAGTTAAGAATTTCCAATAGGACTGTTCATCTAAACTACTATTTTTAAAATCCATTATAGGTTCTTGTAAGCCTTCCTGTGTAATTCCAGGAATTCCAGTCTTATCTGGTATTCTATCAAATATTAACTGTTCTTTACTAGGTTGAGTTTCTTCTTCAGATAACCTAGCTTCTGGAGTTCTAGTTTCTTCTATAGAACTTAAAGGAACTTTAGATTGAACATCTTTTCCAAATGTTTCTTTAAAAGGAGCATCATTTATTAGCTTATTACTCATAAGTCTAACAAAATCTTTAGATTCTGGATTTCCATATTTAACCTTAACAGCAGACCAGAAGTCCTTTAAAAATGATTTAAATTTTCCATCTCCATCAGTTTTTAATACACGTCTAATAGAATCTTCTCCTACATGAGTATTATAATATTCTTCTATAGAAGATTCCTTATTTTCAGCTTTTCTTGCAGATTTCCATTCCTGATATTCAGGCGAAGCTTCTATAATTCTATCACCTTTAGTAACTATCTTTTTCTCAGAATCATTTCCATGCTTTAATAGATCATCTCTAAATATATGACCTAATTCATGTGGCGCAGTTTCTATTGTTCCAGTCTCAGGATTTACTTTAGCAATAGCTTCTTCTAAACCATTTCTTAGGATTGCTTGTCCTTTCACTTCAGTTCCATCAGACTTGAAAACTCTATCTTTAATTAACTTCATGTTCCTAAGAACACCTAATTTTTGGAACATTCCAAATAGAGCATTAGTAGGTTTTAGAATTAAACCTTCTTTTTCTGCACCTTTTACTAAAGGTTCTGTTCTTTTCTGTGCTAACTCAGAAAGTTTAGATTGTTCTTCCTCACTATATATTCCTTCTCTCTCTTTTAACTTACTTGGACCTTCTACTTGTTTTTCTCCAGTAGCCTCAATTAAATATTTAAGTCTATCATCTTCTTTTTGTTGTTCTATCAATTTTTCCTCAGCAAATGGAATTTTAGTTTCCTCTGGTTTCAGTTCTTCTTTCTTGCTTACAACAGGTTCTGCAGTAGCTTCTTTTTCTAATTTAGCCTGTTGTAATTCATATTTATATCCTTCTCTTAATCTACCTTTTGCTTCATTAGATAAAGGTTGAAAATCTTTTAAATAATCTATTCCAAAATATTCTGCAACATTCTTATCTCCAGTTTGATATATTTTTGCTAATCTTTTAGCTTCATTCTGAGATTTACTTTCGGCTGCGGCAACCTTTTTTAATTGTATAGCCTCATTCTTAGCTTTTATTTCTCGTTGTTTTAATTCACCAATTGCACCACTCTCTGTAGTAGGAACTACTTCTGCTTTTTCATATCCAGGAATAACAGGTTCAGTTTCTAATGGAGACTTTAGTTTAATTTCTTCTGGAATTTTTTCTGATTCTACATCTATAAAATCAGGTTTTTGTGCTTCTCTAGCTCCTTTGAAAATATCTTCTCTATAAACATTTGGATGTAATCCTATAGATTTTGTCCATTTTCTAGGATCATTTAATAAACCACCACCAACAGTTTCCATTCCTAATATAGCTAAAGATTCTGGATCACCAGCAAGAGCTTTCTTTCTAAGTTCAGGATCAGTAGCTAATCTAATAGATGGTTGAATTGTAGAACCTAAACCTACATTAAGTAAATTACCTATATCAGTAGCATGTGGTCTAATACCTGGAGTTATAATATCTCTAATAGCTCTACCAGCACTAGGTAAAGATTTAATACCTGGTCTAAGTGTTGGCAAAGCAGAAGCTAAAGAACCTATAGTTGTAGCAATTGGATGTTGTTCTACATCTGTTTGTAATTGCTGTGCAAATTCTGGAGATATAGCTTCTATAGCTTTTTGTTGTCCTTTACCAGCAAGAATAGAAGTAGCTATACCTGCAATTAAACCAACTGGAATTGAAGCTCCACCAGTAAAAGGAGCAGCCGCTAAACTACCTCCTACTAATCCAGCAGTTGTTGGTAAAACTCCAGTAGCAAATGATCTAGCAGTAGCACCAAAAGTAGAAGATTTTGGTTTAATAGTTGGAGAACTAATATTTGCAGATTGTTCTTCTGCATCATCAACAAGTTCTGCACTATCAGGATCAATACCTCTTTTTTTTAATTCTTCTCTTAATTTATATTCAAATACTGGCATTATTTCTTTTGTTTTGGAACTCTTATTTTTTGACCACCAACAATTATAATATCATAATTAGGATTAGTTGGATCAGAAGAAATTGAACCTTCTGGTTGTTGTGGTTGTGTAAAATTACCACCAGTAAAAGGTCCACCCAGCTTCGCTTTAATACCAGTTGATTGTTCTGGTAATGTATTCTTTAATAATTGTTCTCCAGTTGTTAAAGGAGCTTTAAAAGCAATTTTACCAGTTCCAATATCCGCAACAGATTCTTCAGGTCTAAGAGGAAACAATCTTTCTTTTAAATTTTTATAATACTCAGCTTCAGCCATACCCGGAATTACTTTCATTCTCTGTTTCTGAAGTTCTGGCTGAGCCTCTAAATTACCTTTTGCAGTTATATTTCCTAATTTTGATTGTTGTATTGCAGTATCTACATCTATAGGTCTAGTTTTTGCTTCTGATTCTATTCCTCTTTCTGCTTCAGCAGTTCCTAATCTAGATTTAGCTATTCCTTCATACCCCTGTTGTGCAGTTTTTGATAAAGCAATATTAGAAGTAAGATCAAGATGACTTTTTATATTTTCTGGTGTTGGTTGTATACCTTGAGAGGTAAGAAGAGCTATTATATGTTGTTGAGTTTCTTTAGCTAAATCTAAAGGATCAAGAGCCTGTCTTTTAGCTACATCAATAGGTATCTCAGCTTGTTTTGTTCTAATACCTCTCTTAGCAGCCTCTTCTGCAAGAATATTTTCTATATTTGCTTGATTAGCAAGATTAGTCCCTTTTCCTCCAGTAATAGCATCTAAAAATGGATTTGTAGGTCTAAATTTTCCTTGTGTTCCAATATCTTTAGGCTCTAATTTAGTTTGTATCCTATTTTCTGTTGGTATACTTTTATTTGACCAATCATAAGGAGTTTCTGTAACAGAAGATTCAGGTGGAACTTCTGGAACCTGTTCTACTTGATTACCACCTAAAAGAGAACCTAAATCTAATCCACCTTTTCCACCACCAAAATTTCTTGCTCTAGATCGTTTAGCGGCCATAAATTTTATATTGGTTGACCAAGTTCATTATGATGACTTTCATAAGATATTTCTCTAAGCTCTAAACTAGCATGTCTTCTTACAGATTGGCCATTAACAATCTCTATACAAGCTAAAATAACTTCATTTGCATTTTGTCTAAGAACATCTGCAAATTGTTTTTTCCATTTTATTTCTGATCTTTCAAAATGAATAGAATCCAAATAAGAATTAAAAGCCATTTTAACTAAAGAATGTAAAATAGTATAATTTTGAATATAAAAATGATTAGCATAGATAGCCTCTGCATAATCATGACCTTTAATAAAAAACTCAAAATCTGTTTTTTCTCCATCAATCCAATCATCTAACATATGACAATAAACAATATAAGACATAATCCAAAGAAGAGCATCTGGATTACTCTGTAAATATTTTGTTAAAAAATCTACAAATTTATTTCTCATACAGAAACAAGGGAACCTATTCCAGTAGTTGTTTCATTTAATCTATCGAGTAAGTCTCTTCTTTGTGCATTTATATCTTGTTGTTGTCCTACAAGTCCAGCAGTTGTCCCTGTTAAAGAATTTCCAACGCCAATAGCTTGATTTTGTGTTCTATTTATACCACCAAATTCAGATAATCCTGTTCCTGTTGGACCTTTACCCAAAGCTATATTAGTACTATTAAAAGATCCACTTGAAGGTTGAAGAAAATTAGATGCAATATTTATAGCACTACCAAGTGCATCTCTTCTTTTTTGTAATTCATTTCCAAATGAAAGAGCATTGGATACTGTTCCAGTTGCAGAAGGAACAGAAGCATTTCCACTTCTAGCATTTTCCTGTGAAATAAGTCTCTCTGCTTCTGGATTAGCATTATTCAAATTAATACTACCAAGTAAATCTCCAAGTTTACTAGCTTCAGCCGCTCTCGTTTTATAATATTCTGGATTTAAAGTCTTATCTAAAACTTGAGATTCTCTAGCTGCTTGTCCACCAGCACCTTGTAAAAGTTCTACATCTGTAGCAGCAGTTCCTTTTCTAGATACAGCTTCAGCTTTAGATCCTGCTTCTGCTAATCTAGGAGCATACTGTTCGTATAATTTTGTAAGTAATTCTTGATAACCTGGAGATGTAGCTTGTGACGCTGCTAGTTCAGATTCGGCTTGAGGTTTTAATTGTGAATTGACTAAGTTCATATACTGTGGTAAATTCTGCATCACAGTATTTATTACATCAGAACTTAGTCCTGTTCCTGATTTGGCTGCTGGATCGCCCATGTTAGTTTTTAAAAGTTATAATTCACAAGTTTATTATATCTATATGCTGATATAAAATAACCTGGGTATTTTTGTTTATAGTATTTTATGAAATCTTTTATTCTTTTGTAACCTACAAGACATTTTACGTGGAGTCTTTTTTCTTCTTTATGATCTTCACCAAAACAAATTCCATTCAACCCCCCATCTTTATTAGTTGTATACACTAGAGTTTTTTCATTTATAGCCTTAATTATAGCCCATTTGATTTGGTCATCTGTCCAATCTTTCAGGATTTCATGCTTTCTTATAAATTCTACTGCTTGCGTAATGGAAATCATATATCAAGAATTTTAGCGGTTCTTAATTTGATTAATAACTCGTTATATGATGCTTGTAATGCTATAAAAGCATTCTTTAATTCTAGAAAAGAATTTTTAGTAGGAACTTCCCCTAGGGATACAGAATCTACAATTATATTAAAAGTATCAGAATTTACTAATTCTACAACTTCAAATTCTGTAGCTTCTACCTGTTTAAATGAACCATAATCATCAGTTGTTCCAACAGGAATTCTTATATTCTCAAAGAATTCTTGAAGATCATTTCTTGTTGCCCAAGCTACAAACTCATCAGAAAATGAAGTAAAAGATAAAGAAGCTCCTGGAATCATAAATTAACCTTGAGTATACAAAGTTGCTTGCTGACCTAAACTAGTTTCATTAGTTATTTCATCAGCATTTGTTTCTAATAAAAGTAATTTGGCAGAATTTTGCCATCTTAACTCAATCGCAACTTTCCATCCTATTTTAGATAAACGTTCAAAATTAAAATGAATATTATCTGTTACACCAGAAGAGAAATAGGCAATAGGATACATTACTGGAAAAGTAATTCCTGGTGGAGTCTTAGCAAGAGTAGCACTCACTGATTTTCTTACTCTATTATTTACTATTTCTGTAGCTATTACCTGAGAGGTAGAATTACTTTCATCAAATACTGCGCGAACATTTTTAAGTTTAATTTCTGGGATTGATTTACCGGAATTTAATGCTTTAAATCGAACTCGCGCTTCCATATAAGAGACTGATTGGAATAATTTTATAACTTTAGAAGAAGTTATACCATAAAGAGTTGGATTTTCTGATTGATCAGCTATTGCAAATTGCTTTATTGGAGCTTCTAGTGTAATAAAAGAATTCCATTTTTGTCTTAAAGTATCATAAATAGCAAGAACATTTCCATAAATAGTATTAACCGAAAAAATAGCATAATTATCAAAAACTGTAGCTGCTGTAAGAAAAGATTGTTTTATTTTATTAAATACTTTAGAAATTAAAAGAGAGAAAATTGAATTTCTTCCTTCATTCATAATAAATTGAACTGCATTAAAAGAACGAAGACCATCAAAATCAATAAAAGCATAATCCCCGAGGATATCAATAAAAGATTCTTGATTAGTTACACCAGCAAATATAGGTTTTCTATTTAAAAATGTAGGCTCTGCAAAAATAGTTTTTTCATAATTAAATTCTACAGGAAAGCAATTTCTTTCAGTTGCTATTAAAAGCTCACCAGAATTAAGAGATTTAATACACGTAATATCATCATATCCAGTAGCATAAGCAGTAGTTTCTGCATCTCCTCCTTTATTTCCATTAATATCTACATTAACAACGAAATCTATTGGGCGGCCAGAAACACTTCTATAGATTCTTTTTTTATCAGGAGAAATCCCAAAAAGAATCCCATTAATAAAACACATATTTCTCATTATAGGACAATAAGAACGATTTTCTAATGTCCATTGAGAATATCTATTTAATCTAGTAGCTACCGCATCTGGAGAAATAAACCATCCTATAGAAACTCCATCCTGAACTACAAGTCCTGCATTAAGAGTATTTATTTTAAATGGCTGAACTGTAACATTAGTATTTACTGAACTTCCGTCAATTTTATTAGGAATCTCTAAAACTTTTTTATAATTAAAAGTTGAAGCAGGAACAGCTTGAGTAAATATATAATCTACTAATGGATTTACAAAAATATCCTCAATTTGTGTCCATTCTGTAGCATCAACATTACGATAATAACATAAACCAGCATTAAAAAGAACTAAATATTTATCAAAAGCATATATTCCTTGCTTAAAACCAGCAGGAGCTTTGATATCTTCTAAATTTTTATTCAATGGGATCAATGATGAATCTCTATTTACCACATTAAAAGCTAATCCATAAGAATTTTCATTTAATTTAGTATCATTATTAAATAAATCCATACCGCCAGAGAAATCATTTTGTAATCCAGTAATCATTTATCCTTTAGATAATATTATATTATTTAAAACAGCATACTCACCATGTAATTTTTTAAGTAGCTCATTAGCAGCTTCAGCAGCCATTTCTTCATCAGGAAATCCATACTCCCTATAGCGTTTTCCATTAAACCTAACTGAAATATCAAAACAATGATTTTTTGTATTTCTAAAAACATTCTTATATTTATTAGAACCTCTACAACCAAGTCTATTCATCTGATTTTGGCCTCGCGTTACGATTCTTAAGTTAGATTTTTTATTATTCAAAGGATTTCTATCTATATGATCTCTCTCCATTCCAATTGGACATTCAATAAGAATATGAGTTAATGATACATTCTTATTTAATATTCTACTATGACATTGAATATTAGCTACTATATATTTTTGCTTTCTAAATGAAAATTTAAGCCTAGCATTCCAGTTAGTATTATGTTCTAATACTTTTTGAGTATCTTCATCATCTATTTCGAAAAATAGATTACAATTTGAACACTGTATTTTCATTGATATTTTCTATATTTACCATATTTAACTACAAGATTCAATAAACCACTTCTACCTACTTTCATTCTTTTTTGAGTAGTAGATAATTTGTCCTCAGTCTTACGTTTTATTTGTTCATTAACTTTATTATAAGCTAAAATAGCACGTTGCTCATTTCCAGGTTGATCCTCAGCTATTAATTGTTTAGCTTTAAGAACAATTACATCATCAAATCCATCTACAGGAAATTCATCATCATCTCTTTCTAATCTAGGAAGTCTAGGTTTATATAGAACTTCCATTACATAAGTGCCATCAGAACAAGAACTAAGATTAGGATAAAGACTAACATCGACAATAATATAACGAGATTCTTTTTGATCTGCATAAATAGTTGCCAATTCATTAGAATCGGCATCAAGCAAAGTAACATTATAATCTGTTACTTTATTTTTCTTTATTGAAGTAAAATCAATGAAAGAAGCTAACCAAGAATTTGAAGTAGAATTAATTATAACATTTTCAGTCCATCTATTTGAATTACTTGTTTCTCCTGTTAGAGTCACTGTTAATGATATATCAGCCACAGGATATGTTATTAAACCTGGAGCCGCATTTGTAATTTCAGTTTGAAACGCTGAATATCCTTTTATTCTCCAGTTTCTCCATAAATTATTCCAAGCTTCATTTTGATAACGAGGTCTAATATCAAATAATTTCCAATCTCTTCTATAATCTTCTGATTGTCTAATAGCCCTAAGCTCACCAATAGAAGAAGGAAGTGAAATCTCTTTATTGCTATTCGCACGTAGGTAAAGCTCTTTTAAACTTATTGGAAGATCTTTATTTTCATAGACTTCAATAGCTGCCTGGTTTATAATATCAAGAACACGAGCTTTCTGTTCTGGATTTTCTCCTGGAGATGTAATTCCAGTCTCAGAACAAACTCTTCTAATTATATACCCTAAGCTCATGTTTTAATAAGAATTCTACCTACAGCAGATGGCTGACAATTATTATGTGCTGCATTTGCCGGCGCAGTAGCATTTGCTACTGTTACACCATCTATAGTAATATTGTATAATAAACTACCTCCACTAGAATATCCAGTTGAATTAACTTCATCACGTTTTCTATATGCGTGTGTATGAGCAGGTAATCCAGATTCATCAGCAGTAAGTAAATGAGTCTCTTCTCCAAAATTAGTAAGTCCTAAATTTCTAGCTGTTAATCCAGCTCCAGTTCCCCTACCAACTAAACATCTACCCCTAAAATCTGGAAGTTGAAAAGTTAAAACACCATCACCAGCACCCCAAGTAGTTCCAATTGCAGCAAACAAACTAGAAAAAATAAGTCTATTTACTAATGAACCATCACAATCTAACCAACCTTGATTTTCTATTATTGAATAAGCAGTAGTTTTACAAGTATATTTTAAATCTCCAGCAGACCACATAGAAGCAATTGAACTATTAGTAGCAACTAAACCTGCTGCTGTTGCAGTAGCAGAAACATTAGCTGTATCAGCATCAGTCTGTGCATCATCTGCTTTAGTATCTGCTATTGCTGCATTAGCTAAAGCTGTATTCGCAGTTGCTTGAGCAGCAGCACTATTAGTAATAGCTGTATTTGCTAAAATTAAAGCTTCTACTCCAGCTTTATCAATTAATGTCCAAAAAAATAAAGTATCATCTTCTGCCTCATTCTCATTCCAAATATAGCATTTTACACTACTATCAAATAAAATTCTTTTCCAAATATATCGTTTCCACCATAAAGGAGTAATTCCAGTATAAGAATTATTAGGATTTGGCACTAAAGGTGTATCTAAAGCTGTATCTTCTGTCTCTATAATCATCCCTTTATCTGAACCTAACCTACCAGAGTCTACTAATTGCATAAGCTCACTTGCACTTACATTAGTAAGACCTGTCAAATCAATACCTTTATCTAAATCTTGTGTTGTCATGATTTAATTACTACTTACAGTATTTCCAGCAGCTATTAAAGCATCTCTATCTATAATACCTTGTCCCGTTGGCGCAGCATTAGTGCCACCATCTAAGAAAATTTGACAATTAATTACACCACTTACTATTGCTCTAGCAAGAATATGGTTAACAGATGCAACAGAAAGATCACAAGCATCAAAAGCTAATGTAGTATTATTAGAAAAAATAAAGTTTGGAAAATTGATATTAGTAAGATTTTCACAATTATCAGCGTAAAAGTTTCCATTTACAATAGTTAGATCTAATAAATTCAATTCTGTCAGCAATGGAGAAGCTTCTATATGAAAATCTCCATTTATAATATGAAGACTAGATAAATTTATACTCTCTAATATAAAACTTCCATCTAACCACAATGTCCCAACAACACGTTTAAGATCAGATAAACTTAAACTACTAACTAAAGTTCCATCGTCAGAACCTAAATCAGAAAAAGCTAAAACTAAATTACTAAAGTTTACAATTCCTACGCCAGGGAATGTTACATTTCTAGTTACAATCTGAATATTAGAAAATTGACTATAAACCCCATTCTTCTTTGATCTAACTTTATAATACCAAGTAGTATCAGGTGGCATTAAGGATTCATCATTAAAAGTTATAGAAGTCAACTGAGTATAAATTAAATTATAATTTATACCATCAATACTTCTATAAATTTCATATAAATCTGGAATACTATCAGGATCATCTATATTAAGTATGATATTATCTATAGTAGAAAATTCATCTATAGAAATACTAATCGCATCAACTCCAAATGTTTGTTGTGTATCAAGACAAGTATTTATCACAGTATAATAATCTCCAGAAAGAGGATCAAAGTTAGTTATATCAAAAGACATATCATTACAAGTGTTATACACTGGAGCTAAATCTATCTCACCAGTTTCACAAAGTATAATAGGAAATTTAAACTGCGAAATTTTAAGTTGTTTTCCACCTCCCTCAATTAAAGCATTATTAGTTGACCAAATTTCTAAATAAAAATTCTTATTTATTACTTTTCCATTATAAGGAGGAATATAAAGTAATCCGTCATTTTTATACCACAATTTATATCGAAGCACATTATTATTTTCATCTTTCCAGGAAATACATGGTATATAATTTCCATCGGAAGAAAGATCAATGTATTCTAAAATAGAAAAAGATTTTTCAAAAGAATAATAATACTTACGTATGATCTCAGAAGATCCGCGCCAGGTATTTTCAATAGAAAAAACTGGAATTGTAAAATAATATGGAAGTTTTGTTACATATCTAGCTGCACTTTTTACCTTACTAGAAGCTTGCCTAGTATAAAGTAATCTTTCTTCTCGAAATGGTGGTAAAATAATACTCACTGATTTTCTAATATTTTATCTGCAACTGATTTTCTATATCTTTGATAGCGTGCATCATTCATAAACCATCCATCTTCTTTTATAATATCACCCTTTTTCACTCTTATTTCCATTTGATCTATTGGTATTATCTTTAAGCTTCTGCAACCTATCAAGTTCATCAAGATCAGAAGTAGCATTAAGAGTTGCTTGAATTGAATTTTCACTTTTAATATCTTTATCAATTTGTTCTATTCTTTTTTTATGCTGTTCAAGAGGATCATCTAATTTTCTAGCTTTTCTTTTTAGAAAGAAAAATATGCTATTAAGAAACTGAAAAATCGCTTTTATCATTTAGTATCCTAATGCAATTTTCATCCCATCTCGAATACCTTTAGAAGCTGCCATTACATAAATATTATCCTCAATATTTATTTTATCACCAATAGATAAATCAAATAACATAGTAGCATTATCTATTACTATCTTAGCATTCTCACTTTTAAGCTCACGAATAGGTAATTTAGATATTATCTCTCTAAGTAAAATACCAGTAACTTTTTTATTATTTACAAGAACATCTAGAGATGAATAGGCCAAATTAAAATCATCTTTCCATTCTGGTTTTTGTTTTAAGGCGGCAGAAATTCCTATACTTGATGCCATATAAGAAAGTTTATATACATCATTTGCTTTTTGAACTTCTGTAGAATCTTTATTTAAAATTGCACAATTAGTTAATAAAACAGCCGCCGCTAATAGAGTTATTTTATTTTTCATTTTGGAGCTACTTTAGTTAATTTTCTTCTTAGGATTTTTTCACCAGCATCTTGAATTAAATGTTTTGCTGCAATATAGCCACCGAACCAAAACAAATTTGGATCTGGATGATGAATTGAGTTAGGAATTTCTTTTTCTGATACAATAATAACAAGGTGTGGAAAAACTTCTGATAGTTCATTATAAGCATAAACTAAAATCTTTTTTTGCTTTTCTGTCATTTCTTTTGAGACTTTTCTAATTCCTGACGTATCCACTCCGTTTCTGTTCTTTTATTAACCTCTGTTTCATGCTTTTCTAAAGCATCTTTTAATCTAGAATAAGACTGATTCATGAAGGCTGCAATATTTATAGCAATGCAACCAATAACGCCAGCAAGTAAAATAGAAAAATCAAAAGAATCTATTCCTGAAGGTGAATGTGCTTTAATTTGTAAGCCTTTTAAGGATTCCACAATAAAAATAGCAAGATTTCCAAAAACAAAACAACTACCAATTATAATAACAGGAGATGTTTTTGGTTTTACTAAATCACTCATAAAAAATTTTTAGACCAAATTAAATTAGCTTCATTAGCATCCGAAATTGGAAGTTCTTTTTTCATTGTCATTGCTATATTTTGATAACCTTTTTTCATTCCATGAACAAATCCAAATTTAAATAACCCTTCAAGTAATATTTTACAATGTTCATCATCAGTAGTTCTAATTAAATGTATAATTTCGTCTGCTTTCACATTTCATAAAATAGCCATCCAAAACCATACCCAAAAAATTATAAAAAGAATAATTAAACATTTTTTAAACCAACTCATTTTTGTCTATTTAATAATGTCTCAAATGGCTGCCAAGCTAAAGTATAATAATTTGTATTTTGAGTAGCAGTAATAGCTCGCCCTAAAGCATAACCACCCATTAAATGAGTAGTCATTCCTTCCGGTTGAAATGGAGACATATTTGGAAGATTATTCTGACAAAAAACATAAATAGATGTTGTTAAGTTAGCAGAATTTCCTGCTACTGCGGCTGAAGTAGCAGTAAGTGAATTATTATGATATTGTTTAACACCATTTGATGAGGCAGAAGTTTTTGTTCCAAGATAAAATCCTGTTCCATTTGTGTCAGCACTTATAGCTGCACTTCCATCACTCCAAATCCTAGTAAGTTGTCCTGCTGCACTATGAACAGCATAAATTATTAATTTATCTAGAGTAGAAGGATTATATACACCTAACTCATCAGCAGACTCAGAAGCACCTCCCATCATATAAACACAAGCATGAACATCACTTTGCCAAGAACTTACATTATTTGGAATTACTCCTGTATCAAAAGCAACCCAAACATTAGATGTAAGACAACCAAGACCACCACTTGATCCTGTTTCAGTATATTTCCATCTTGCTTGGTAAGCATCTACAAGACCAGAATTTACACATATATCTAGTCCATTTCCAGTATCATTAATAAGTGGTATTTGTGGAGAACCTATATTATACTGATTTGGAGCTGTTGTTCCAGTTCCACATCCACCACCACTTTCATAACTACCGCCACACATTAAATTAGCACGAAGGATATTTCCAGGATAAAGACCAGAAGTTCTAATTCCTCCCATCCAAACAGAAGAAGCAATTAAAGAAATAGTTTTATTAAATGTCGAACTGCACCTTAATCCAGTAGTTGTAAAAACAATATTATTTGTACTACAACGATAATTCCAGTTTACTACTTGAGAATCAAATGCTACCTGAACTGGGCCAGCGGCGCTTAAACTTAAAACTAAAAATAAAGATATTAAGTATTTCATCTTCGCAAGTAATTTACAGGTAAAACTGCTACATTACCATTTGTTTGTGGACTATTTATAAGTGTAAAAGTATCCCAAGCATTAGCTGTTGCTGTAAGAGCAAATGTTCCATTTACACCAGCAAAAATAGAATTAGTAAAGGTTACTGTCCTACTACCAGTTCCATCTTGTATAATATGTAACTGAAGCCATTGAAAACTATTAGTATCTGGAACATTGGAACACACAATATCACTAAAGAAAGCATTAGTCGTTAATATTAATTTATAAGCTACATTAGTTTTTGCCCAATCAATTTGGTTCGCATCTACATTTGTTGTAGTCATTGTTAATGTAATTATTGAACTCCTATAATTGGTTGAGCCAGAAGAACTTCCACCTCCAGATGGAACAGTATATGTTCCAATTCCATTAAGAAATTTAGTTACATCATTAGTAAGTTTAGGAAGGAATCCATGTTTAGAAGTAGAAGCATCTCCTGTAGTTAAATCAGTTAAATTAAGTTGATTTTCTACAATATTTGTAGGAAATAAAGTTTGTCCGGTTAAAGTTAATCCAGTTCCTAAAGTAACATTAGTTGCAACTCCAGTAGAAGTAACCATAAGAACAGAGTTAGATAAAGATAATAGTTGCAAACTATTTGTAATTATAACAGTATTCCCTTTTCCAGAAATAAAGAAAGCATTACTTGTAGTTAATGTATATGCAATAGTAAGATTACTATTAACTGTAAGAGTATTAACTGTTAAATTACTATTTATAGTAATATTATTAAAAGTAATATCCTGACTTAAATTAGTTGTATAACCAAAATTTCCATTTCCATCATTAGTTAGCATTCCTACACCATTTATTATGTAGCTTTGGCTATTAGTTGTAAGCCAGATTACAAGAGTATTAGCAGAGCCAGAAGCAGGAATATTAGTTAATACATTTATTCCATCTTTTCTAAGAAATCCAGTAAAATTATTTGTTCCTAGCCATGTATTAGTTTCAGAAAGCAAAGTTCTATAACCAGTAGCATTTGTAACAACATCAACCCCATTTAACTTAAGACTATTAGTAAAACTACCATTATTAGCATTTAAAGTTCCAAGTCCTCCTATATTAGTAGTATATCCAAAATTTCCAGCACCATCATTAGTAAGTATCCCAGAAAGATTAACAATATATGATAAAGAATTACTTGTTAACCATTTAGTTAATGTGTTAGTTGAACCTACAGCTGGAATATTAGTAAGAACTTGAACACCATTAAAAAGGAGACTATTAGTAAATCCTCCATTGTTAGCATTTATTGTTCCTATACCATATAAATTAGTTGATTCATTCCCATCTCCTTTAAAAACACTATTAGTATTTCCACTTAATTTTTGCAAAAATCCATGTTTTGTAGTTGAAGCATTATTAGTTATAGTATCTGAAAATAACAATTGTTTTTCTGAAATATTTGTAAAATGTAAATGAACATCTGTAAATGATCCATCTAATGCCCATAGTGCATTAGTTGAATCAGCAAAAATTGGATTAATAACTGTTCCGCCAACACCTGGACCGGAAAAATTTATAATTACACTAGTTATTGCATTACTAGGTCCAAAATTATTAGTAGAAATTCCTAAAATATTTGTCCCTTGAACTAAAAGTAATTTTCCACTCCCAACACTATTAGTTATAATATTACGAATAATATTAGTTGTTCCTCTTGGTGAACTAATATTTACATCAGTTACAGCACCAAATAAAGAAGAGATAGCTAGTATAGTACACACTATACTAGCTATTCTCCTATTACAACCTGGGGTCATTAAGGTTGATGATAATTTAATACCATTGTAACTCCACCTTGGTCATTTGAAACATTTACATATTTTGTAAATATAAGCGGAGTATCAAATGTAAATGGTGCCACATTAGCCCCAATATTTAATACCAATATTGGTGTTGTATTATTAGTTGCAGCAGCTACAGCAGCTATAACTGAATATAATACAGTATTAGTAAAATTATTGGTAATACCATTTACACCAACAAAAGTAGTAATACGATTTGTAGCATATATTGTTACATTTGAATATGCTCCAGTAACATTTGTTATTGCCCCGTCATAAAAACGAAGAAGAACATTTGTTGTTCCAGTGATTTGTAAACTAGATAATACAATAGCTTCATTAACTACAGTCCTAAGACCTGTTGCCATATTATTAGTTACATATATCTCAGCCACTAAACACTCAGTAAAGAGTGCCATTGTAAAGATAAGAGTAAGTAATTTTTTCATAGATTTTAGATTTTAAATGTTAATTACACTCCGCGCTTTCGTTTATGAACAATAGGAAATATATTCCTACGTTGTTTTGCAACTATTCCTAATGCTACTTGAGCAATAAACCACAGCCACTCACCATAAACATTAGTTTCATAAACTGTTAATCCAGTACTGGCATCAATACAAGGAACAAGTTTTTGTTTAGTAGCAATTACTCTACCATTCCATTCCATTTTAGGAAAGTTATGTGGTGGAGAATCACCAGTAAATGCTGATGGTGGAGGTCCAACTTGAATACTTTCATGTCCTGGAGCACCAATTAAGTAACTAACTTCATATGGTGATCCATTTTCATCAATAGTTGCATAAACAGGATTAGGAAGACATTCACCTTCATTTTCTCCATTATCCTGAACTATTTCCGGCTCTGGAAATGTAGCATCATTTTTGAAGCGCATAGGAAGATCTTCAAGTTTTGATGTAATCATTCCAAAGATAGAACCTTTGAAACTATCATTCACAACATCAAGATCACAATTCTTGTGTTGTTGCAAATAAGGATCAAATGTAAACTGAGAATAAGTTTCATTACTTGTCGATAAGCAATATTTACCATCAAGTATCTTATCCTCTGTTGGCATATCAGAACCTTTAAAAAATGGAATCCGAAAATCAGTATCCATTTTACTAAAAGCATCATGAAGTGCTGGAAGTGTTAAATGAGAAGTTACATTTCCTAGTTGTGCTAATAGAAGAGCAGTTGTCTTTCCATCATTTGCTGTGTCAAATGTTCCAACACCAAGCCAAGGTGGAGTATTTACTACAACCATTTTATTAGGTTGTGCAAGAAACATAAATGGAGACATATGCCAGATATTAGTACGAATAAAAATATCTTCATATCTTTCTATCTTCTCCATAATATCAGTTGCATTATCATCAACATGATCAAGAAAGTCATTAAAAGATGGATAGAAATTAAGTCCATGACTTTCAAACCTCTGTCTATAAACATTAGCTTGAACAGTTCTTTCTTTAACTCCCATTACATCTTTCTTTGGAACATTCTTAAGCAAGTTTGGATATGCAAACTGTCTCCTATGTGGTGATGGTTCTGTAATAACTCCTTTAAGAGTATCACCTTCATTTGGAACCCATTTTCGTTTCTTTACAAACTTAGCCCAATGTGTAAAAGTTTTACGCCTTTCTACCATCATTTTAGCAAGATAGAATGGCATAGAATTATACATTGCTCGATCTACTTCTGTCCAACCAGAACATGCTGGAACATCCAGCAAATTTGGCATATTCATGTATTTATTCTAATCTTGAAAGTTAAATCTAAGTTAAAAATGTAACTTAGAACATTTGTGTTAGCTCAAAACACGAAGATAGAAGCTTAATTTGCGAGGCTCAGGATTCTCGCAGAAGCATTTAACAAAACCATATAAGCAGGTCTTGTGCCACTTATATTTACTATTAAGAAAACAACCTACTAATAAACTATCCCTGCCTTCTTTTACTATAATCAGAAAATTTAATACCACTATCAGCACCCTTATTATTAACAAAATCACCTTTAAGTGGTTGTGCTCCAGCCGCGTCTTTTTTAACACCTTTTATCTTATCTAACTCATCTAATGCTTTCTTTAATCTACCCATAAGTATAGCATTGTTAGCCGCTGTCATAGCTAAAAGTTCTGCAACAGGATTATTTCTAAAAGAAGGTGGAAGTGCCTCAATCACTGCATCTTGAATTTTTCTTGTTGGATGATCTTTCTTATCATATCCTGGAAAATATTTTTCTTTTGCAGCATTCACCACAGTTAAATCATTTTCATATGTTTTACCATAAGTATCTATATAAGATTTTAAACCTTTTGATGCTTCAAAATTTTGCTCTCTTGCAAATTGTAATTGATCTCCTATAAAAGCTTCAGATTCTGCATTAGATTCTTTTGGTTCAGAAAGCATTAATTTTCCTGTTTTAGGATCCATGTCTATATCTTGCCATTTTTCTCCTCTAGAAACTTTAGCTGCTTGAAGTGACCAATGAGATTTAATTCTCTCTGACAGATTATAATCATTTAAATGTGTTTCATACTCTTTTGTTAACATGAAAGCTTTTGGATGCCCATGAATAGTAGCAGCTTCTTTTTTTCTAGATTCTTTTAAAGCCTCATTTTCTTGTTTAAGCTGTTTATGTTCTAAATAAAGAGGTTTAAGTTTATTAAAACTTTCATTAGACATTGTCTTAAAAAATGGTCTATCTTCTTCAGGAATATCATCTAAAGTTCTTGGGAGAGTCTCTTTCTTAACTTTTACTTCTTTTTTAGGTTCTACTAAACTTTCATCAATAGTTACCCCACGATTCTTTAGAAAATCAGAGAACCCTATTTCTTTTTCTTCTGTTTTTTCTTTATCTAGATCAGCGGCCTCAGATTTTTCAACTACTTCTTCTTTTTCTTCTTTAGTTTCTGGCAACACTACCTCAACTTCTTCATTTTGTTCAGTAGTTTCTTTGGCCGTTTCTTGATTTTCTACTTTATTTTCATTTTCTTCTGGCATAATATTACTCTATATCAATTGGATGTTTATTTGTCGTTAAAAATTCTATTACCTCTCTATATCCCACTGCCTTCAGAAGATTTTTTGCAATATTTTCACTTTGTAAATTAGCTTTAGCAGAATTTCTTGCATTATTTAATAAAGTTAATTCTCTTTTACCTAAAAATAAAATAAGTTCTTGTGTAAACGGAAGCCTAAGCCATTTCTCAAACTCTTCTTTTTTAAGCTGCTCAGTTAAGTTATCTTCCTTTACTTCAAGTTCTATATCTCTTGAAGCACTTTTATTATATGCAGAAGTAAAACTCAT
>DASWCM010000006.1 GCA_036390115.1 Blattabacteriaceae bacterium
TCTTTCTTAAGTTCTACTTGAAAAGGATTCGGATAACGGTGATATACCTCACCTATCGGATTTTCGTTAGCATCTAGAAAAATATGAGAAGATCCATAAAATACTTTCCTAGCAGAGTAATATGGCCTGAGCTCCTTAATGCCTTAAAAAGGATCAGAGATCATAATTATGATAAAAATGAAAATAAAATTTGGCTCTATAGAAGAGAATATCATAACTAGAAAAGAATTTTCCTTGACTAAAGCCAAAGAAATATTGAAAAATGAAACCATATCTATTTTAGGATATGGGGTACAAGGCCCAGGACAAGCACTTAATTTAAGAGATAATGGTCTATCTGTTATTATTGGGCAACGATGTAACTCCGTTTCTTGGGAAAAAGCCATACAAGATGGATGGGTAGATGGAGAAACCTTATTTACTTTAGAAGAAGCAGCAGAAAAAGGGACTATATTAATGTTTTTATTGTCAGATGCTGGCCAAATTTCTACATGGCCAAAAATTAAAAAATATTTAAAAAAAGGCAAATCCCTATATTTCTCTCATGGATTTGGTTTAACCTTTCAAGATCAAACTAACATTCTCCCCCCAAAAGATATTGATATTTTCATGGTAGCTCCAAAGGGATCTGGAACTAGTGTAAGAAATCTTTTTCTTGATGGAAAAGGAATCAATGCTAGTTATGCTATTTATCAAGATTATAGTGGAAGAGCTTTAGAGAAAACTTTAGCAATAGGGATTTCCATAGGTTCTGGATACTTATTTGAGACAAGTTTTAAGAAGGAAGTGTATTCAGATTTAACAGGGGAAAGAGGTACTTTAATGGGAGCCATTCAAGGAATTTTTGCTGCACAATATCAAGTACTGCGTGAAAATGGACATTCTCCTTCAGAAGCATTTAATGAAACGGTGGAAGAGTTTACACAGAGTCTCGTTCCATTAATTGGAGAGAATGGAATGGATGGGATGTATGCAAATTGCTCTACAACTGCACAAAGAGGAGCTCTAGATTGGTGGAAAAAATTTAGAGATGTAACTTTGCCAATTTTTAAAGAGTTATACCAATCAGTTATAAATGGAAACGAAGCACAAAGAGTTATAAAAGCCAATAGTATTCCTAATTATAGGAATCTTTTAAAGAAAGAATTAAAAGAACTAAGTGAAAGCGAATTATGGAAAACTGGATCTTTCTTATTACGGCTTAGACCCTATTAAGGGTAAATACCAGTTCCAGTAGGTGGTTTATTTCCCACAATAACATTCTCCTTTAGCCCCTTCAAATGATCAGTTTTGCAACGTACCGCTGCTTCACATAAAACTTTTGTTGTTTCTTGAAAAGAAGCAGCAGAAATAAACGATTTCTTTTGTAAAGAAGCTCGGGTAACTCCTTGCAATATTGGTTTTGCCAATGCAAGCATTGCCCTTCTAGTTTTAAGAACCTTTTTCTTTTGTAGTATTAAATACTTATTTTCTTCTTGCAATTCATAATAGTAAATCAACTGACCAACTTTAAATAATTCTGAATCTCCTGAATCTACAACAATTTTCATTTTTAAAATTTTTTCATTTTCTTCAATTAAATCATCCTTATATTCTATACTTCCCTCGATAAATTTTGTATCCCCTGAATTTATAATTTCTACTTTCCGCATCATTTGTCGTACAATGATTTCAAAATGTTTGTCATTAATTTGAACCCCTTGTAATCGATATACCTCTTTAATTTCTTGTACTAAATATTTTTGAACGGCTCTAGATCCCAAAATCTTTAGAATATCATTTACAGAAATATCTCCATCTGATAAAGGATCTCCAGCTTTTACAGAGTCATTATTCTGAACCAAAATTTGTTTGGATAGTTTAATGATATATTTTTTTACTACTCCAGTATTAGATAAAATCCTAATTTCTCTATATCCTTTATTGATTTCCCCAACCCTTACCAAGCCATCTATCTCAGAGATTACAGCTGAATTAGAAGGATTTCTAGCCTCAAACATTTCTGATAAACGAGGGAATCCTCCTGTTATATCACTTAATTTAGAGGAAGTACTGGGAACTTTAACTAATATTTTACCTTGTTTAATTTTATCTCCATTGTTTACCTGTAGATGAGCACCTCTAGGTAAGTTATAAACTTTTAATTCTTCTCCTTTATCGCCTACAATTTTCAAAGATGGAATGATGTTTTTTTGGCTGAATTCTGAAAATTCAGCAATTACTTTTTCTTTAAACCCAGTCTGTTCATCACATTCTACATTATAGGTCAATCCAGGTTCTATGCAATCATAAAATACCGTTCCAGATATTTCCGAAATAATAACTTCGTTATATGGATCCCAACTGCATATTTTTGTTCCTTTCTTGATTTGGTCTCCATGATTAACATATAAATTAGATCCGTATGGAATATTATTGGACATAATCACTTCTCCATTTTTATCAATAATCCTTAACTCAGAGGAACGAGATATTACGACTAATTTTTTAGCCCCCGATTCCTTTTTATATTCTACAGTTTGAATATCTAAAAATTCCACAACACCTGCACCTCTTGCATAAATTTTAGAGGCTTCAGAAATATTTAAGACCGAACCTCCAACATGAAAGGTTCGCAATGTTAGTTGCGTTCCAGGTTCTCCAATAGACTGAGCGGCAATAACCCCAACTGATTCACCAACTTTTACAATTTCTCCATTAGAAAGATCGCACCCATAACATTTAGCGCATATTCCTTCTTTAGAATCACAAGTTAAAGGGGATCTTACATTAAGAGAGTCAATTCCAGATTTTTCTATTTTTAGAGCAGATTCTTCGCTAATAATTTCTCCAGAATAAACTAATAAAATATTCCTTTTAGGATCATAAACATCATTTAGTGAAATTCTACCTAAAATTCTAGAAGACAACGGTTCAATAATTTCCTCGTTTTTTTTTAAAGCGTAAATTTTTATACCCATTAGAGTATGGCAATCTTTTTCTTTAATTAGAACATCTTGAGCTACATCTACTAATTTACGGGTGATATATCCAGCTTCTGCTGTTTTTAAAGCGGTATCAGCTAATCCTTTTCTAGCTCCATGTGTTGAGATAAAGTATTCCCAAATTGACAAACCTCCTAAAAAATTTGATATAATGGGATTTTCTATAATTTCTCTATTTTTAGATCCACTTTTTTGAGGTTTAGTCATTAAACCTCGCATACCGAAAATTTGTCTAATCTGTTCAGTAGATCCTCTAGCCCCAGAATCAAGCATCATATAAACGTTATTAAATCCATGTTGATCCTCTTTCATTTTTTTTCTTACCCTCTCGGTCAGAATTGAGTTAGCATTACTCCAAACATCTATCACCTTATGATAACGTTCATTGTTTGAAATAAATCCCATGTTATAATTTTTTTTTATTTCATCTACTTTAGATAAGGCTTTTTTCATTATTTTCTCTTTATCTTCTGGAATAATGACATCTCCTAAACTAAAAGATAATCCTCCCTTAAAAGAATGATAAAAACCAAGTTCTTTAATTTCATCTAAAAATTTAGATGTGGTAGAAACATCAGTTCTCTTTAGAATTTTTCCTATTATATCTCGTAAAGATTTCTTTGTCAACAATTCATTAACGAATCCTACGTTATTGGGAATGATTTTATTAAATAATACTCTTCCCGTAGTAGTTTCTACAAAATCTTTACAAACCTTAACTCTGATAGAAGCATGTAAATCGATTATTTTATTATCATAAGCAATTTGAACTTCTTCAGGTGAAGAAAATATCCAACCATTTCCTTTCAGTTTTCGTACAGACGGAGCTATTTTAGTCATAAAATAGAGACCCAAAATCATATCTTGAGAAGGAACCGTAATTGGGTCTCCATTCGATGGATTCAAAATATTCTGAGAAGATAGCATAATTAATTGAGCTTCTAATATAGCTCCAGGGGATAATGGTAAATGTACTGCCATTTGATCTCCATCAAAATCAGCATTAAAAGCTGCACAAACTAAAGGATGCAGTAATATTGCCCTTCCTTCTAAAAGAAGGGGCTGGAACGCCTGAATCCCTAATCTGTGCAAAGTAGGAGCCCTATTAAGCAAAACAGGATGTCCTTTTATGACATTTTCTAAAATTTCCCATATAAATGGTAATCTTTGATCTATAACTTTTTTTGCTGATTTTACTGTTTTAACGATTCCTCTTTCTATAATTTTACTAATTAGGAAAGGTTTATAAAGTTCTGCTGCAATTTCTTTGGGAAGTCCACATTCATGCAACTTAAGTTTAGGCCCAACGACAATAACAGAACGAGCAGAATAATCTACACGCTTTCCTAAAAGATTTTGTCTAAATCTTCCTTGTTTTCCTTTCAAAGAATCCGAAATAGATTTAAAAGGTCTATTTGCTTCAGATTTCATAGAATAAACTTTCTTAGAATTATCGAAAAGTGCATCTGCAGCCTCCTGTAACATTCTTTTTTCGTTTCTAATAATCACTTCTGGAGCCTCCATTTCTATAAGACGTTTTAACCTATTGTTTCTAATTATTAAACGTCTATAAAGGTCAATTAAATCAGATGTTGCATAACGTCCACCTTCTAAAGGAAGAATAGGCCGTAAATCAGGTGGAATAACTACCACTTTTTCAATAACCATCCAAGATGGATCTGATCCTTTATTTTTTCCTTCAATAAAAGCTTCCATAAGCTGCAAGCGTTTTAAGATTTCTTTACGACTACTTTCAGGTTTCTGATATATTTTACTACGCAGTTTTTGGTATATAGAGTCAATATCTAAACGAATTAGCAGATCTTTTAAAGATTCAGCTCCCATTTTAGCAATAAACTTTTCAGTATTGCCATCTTCTAAATATTTATTTTCTAGTGGTAAATTTTCTAAAATAGATAAATATTCTTCTTCAGTTAGAAGATCTAAATATTTTACAGGGGTGCCATCAAGTCTTTTCGCAATTCCAGGATTTATGACCAAATAACGTTCATAATATATGATCATATCTACCTTTTTTGAGGGCAGCCCAAGTAAATTTCCAATTTTGTTGGGCGAAGATCTGAAAAACCATATATGAACAACTGGAACAACTAAATTAATGTGTCCAATTCGTTCCCTACGAACCTTATTTTCAGTAACTTCTACTCCACATCTCTCACAGGTAATTCCTTTAAATCTAATCCTTTTATACCTCCCGCAATAACATTCATAATTATTAATAGGCCCGAAAATTTTTTCGCAGAACAACCCTCCAATTTCAGGTTTATGAGTGCGATAATTAATAGTTTCAGGTTTAAGAACTTCACCATTGGATTCTTGTAAAATAGATTCTGTAGATGCGAGCCCAATAGTAATACTTCTGAATTTTTTATTTATTTTCATCTTCGTCAAAAGAAACATTAAAACCTAATCCTTTAAGCTCATTACATACTACTTTAAAAGATTCAGGAATACCTGGGTCTGGAATTTCTTCACCTTTAACAATAGATTCATAAGTCTTTGAACGACCAGGAATATCATCCGATTTAACTGTAAGCATTTCGTGTAAAATATTACTAGCTCCAAAAGCTTCAAGAGCCCAAACTTCCATTTCACCAAATCTCTGTCCTCCTAATTGAGCTTTTCCACCCAAAGGTTGCTGGGTAATAAGGGAATAAGGTCCAATTGACCTTGCGTGCATTTTATCATCCACCATATGACCAAGTTTAAGCATGTAAATAACCCCAACAGTTATAGTTTGGTCAAATCTTTCTCCAGTTTCTCCATCAAAAAGATGAACTTTTCCCAAACGTGGAATTCCTGCTTGATCTGTACATTTATTAATTTTCTCCAGGTTAGCTCCTTCGAAAATAGGAGAAGAAAACTTTATTCCTAATTTATCTCCTGCCCATCCTAAAATAGTTTCATATATTTGCCCTATATTCATTCTAGATGGAACTCCTAACGGGTTTAAAACCATGTCAACCTTACTGCCATCTTCTAAGAAAGGCATATCTTCATCTCGAACAATATAAGCAACCACCCCTTTGTTCCCATGCCTTCCTGACATTTTATCCCCTACTTTCAATTTTCTCTTTTTAGCAATAGAAATTTTAGCAACTTCTCTAATTCCAGAAGGTAATTCATCCCCTAAAATAATAGAAATTTTTTCCTTTTTAAAATTTTTGTGCAAATCTATCATTTTTATTCTGTAATTATGCAAAATTTTTTCTATTAGTGAATTTTTCTTTTCATCAAATGTCCAATTTTCCTTTATGGACGAATATTCCTGTATACTATTTAATAGATCTTGGGAAAAGTTTTTTCCAAATGGAAAGATTTCTTTTCCTCTTTCAAATAACTCGGAAACTCCTTGAGAAATTTCATTATTCACTAAAACTAAAAGTTTTTGAATGAGTTTATCTCTCAATTTAGAGAAATAATTTTTATATTTTATTTCAATATTTTTTACTTCTTTTTTCTCCCAATCAATAGATTTATTATTTGGATTTTTACTATAAAAAAGTTTGGTATCAATTACCACTCCATCTAGAGTTTGGTCTGCTCTTAAAGAAGTATCTTTAACAGATACGGACTTTTCTCCGAAAATTATTCTAAGAAGTTTTCTTTCTGGGGAAGAAGAATAATCAGATCCTATTTTAGGGGTTATCTTTCCAACCAGAATATAACCTGGTTTTACTTCAGCGCCAATTCGTATAATTCCATTTTCATCTAGATTTTTTATCATATATTCGTGTACATTAGGCAGGTAACTGGTGAATTCTTCCATTCCAGATCTAGTATCTCTTAATTCTAAGGAATATTCCTCAATATGAATTGACGTAAACCAATCTTCCCTAACTACCTTTTCAGAAATTACGATAGCATCTTCAAAATTATATCCTTTAAAAGGCATGAAAGCCACTTTTAAATTCCGACCTAAAGCTAATTCTTTCTTATCAGTGGAATATCCACTACAAAGTATTTCTCCTTTTTTTACTTTCATTCCACTCTTAACTAAAGGTTTTATCGTTATACAAGTATTTTGATTAGTTTTTCTAAATTTAATGAGGTTATATATTTTTACTTCTGGATCTGGATCAAAAAGTACGAATTTTTCTTCTTCACTTTGTTCATAACGAATGTGAATTTGATTTGCGTCAACATATTCAATAATTCCATCTTTTTCAGCCCTAATAAACACACGAGAATCTTTGACCACATCTTTTTCTATTCCAGTTCCAACAATAGGGGCTTTAGGTTTTAACAAAGGAACGGCTTGTCTCATCATATTAGATCCCATTAAAGCTCTATTAGCATCATTGTGTTCAATAAATGGAATAAGTGAAGCTGATATTGAAGCAATTTGATTTGAAGCAATATCCATGTAATTTACCTCTTCTGGTTTTACTTTAATAAAATCCCCATTTTTTCTAGAAAAAACTATATCAGAAGTAATACAACCATAAGAATTTATCGGAGTCTTTACTTGAGCAATTACTTTTCCGTATTCTTCTTCAGCTTCCAAGGAAGCTGGTTTTTCCAAAAAATTTACTTTTCCATCTACAACCCTCCAATATAGAGTTTCTATAAATCCCATGTCATTGACTTTAGCGAAAGTAGAAAGGGAGGATATTAGCCCTATATTTGGTCCTTCAGGACTCTCTATTGGGCATAAACGTGCATACTGAGAGTAGTTAACGTCCCTGACTTCAAACCCAGCTCGTTCTCTAGATAATCCTCCAGGGCCTAGAGAGGATAATCTTCTTTTATGAGTCATCTCAGATAGAATATTAGTTTGATCCATTAACTGAGAAAGTGGATTGGTTCCAAAAAAAGCGTTAATTTTCGACGAAAAAATTTTAGGATTGATTAGCTCTGTGGGAGTAAACCCCTCCTTATCTAGAAGATTCATTTTTTCTCTAATTCCTATTGTGCTTATAGGAAGCACAATCCTAAATAAATGATCAAGTTGTTCCCCTGTAGTTCTTACTCTCCGATTAGAAAGATGATCTACATCATCTATTTCTCTTTTAGAGTTAAATAAATCATTTAAATAATGGATTATGGCAATAATATCCTCTTTTGTAAGAATATGGCAATTTCGATCAATATTTACCTTTAAACGTCTATTTAGCCTATCTCTTCCAACAGCTCCTAAAGAATATCTTGAAAAGAAAAGCTTTTCTATAACACTAAGAGCAGTTTCTTCATCCGTAGGTTCAGAGTTCTTTAACTGCTTATATAAGTATTTCAAAGCTTCTTTTTTAGAAGAAGTCTGATCTCTTTGAAGAGTATTATAAATTATAGAATAATCCTTTTTATCTACTCTATATAGAATAACGCTACTAATCCCCATTTCTAGAATTTTATCAATATGTTCTTGTTCTATTAGAGTATTTCTCTCCAAAATTATTTCATTGCGCTCTACATAAAATAACTCTCCAGTATCTTCGGAAACAAAAGACTCATACCAGGTTTTCAATAGACGAGAAGCAAGAATTCTATTAAGAATTTTATGAATATTCGAATTGGTTATTTGGAAATTTTCAGCTAAATGAAATAACTCCAATATGTCTTTATCTTTTTCATATCCAAATGAACGTAAAAGTGTTGTAATAGGGAGTTTTTTCTTTCTATCAATATAAGCATATAGAACGTTATTAATGTCAGTAGAAAATTCTATCCATAATCCCTTTAATGGAATAACCCTTGCAGTATATAACTGTTTTCCATTTGAATGATAAGATTTTCCAAAAAAAATTCCTGGAGAACGATGTAGTTGTGAAACAATAATTCTTTCAGATCCGTTAAAAATAAAAGATCCAGTTGGTGTCATGTAGGGAAAGGTTCCTACATAAACTTCCTGACAAATTGTTTCGAAATATTTTTCAATATCCGTACGGTATAATTTTAGCTTAGCTTTTAATGATACACTGTATGTAATCCCTCTTTCAATACACTCTTTTATAGAAAATAGAGGAGGATCTATAGAATAATCTAAAAATTCCAAAACGTAATTATTTTTTCTATCCGAAATAGGAAAAATTTCCGTAAATACTTTATACAAAACTTCATTTTTCCTATTTAAGGGGGTAGGATTTAATTGGAACAATTTTTGGTATGATTCCAGCTTAATCCTAAGAAAGTCTGGATATTCTACGTTTTTTTTTACTGAAGAGAAACTACTCCTTTCCATATTATTTTTTCTAAAAATGTTTTTCATAATTATAGGAATAATACTTCAGCTCCAGCTTCTTCAAGCTTCTTTTTTATTTTTTCAGCTTCTTCTTTGCCTACGTCATTTTTGACAACTCCATTTGGAGCAGATTCCACTAAATCCTTAGATTCTGTTAGGGTTTTTCCAGTAATTTCTTTAACTAATTTTATCAATTTTAGCTTGGAAACCCCAATTGATTTAATTACTATATCGAAAACAGATTTTTCCACCACTTTTTGGTCAACTTTTTTTTCTGAGGAAGTTCCTGGAAAAACGTAGTTTGCAGGTTCAATCCCATATTTTTTTTTTAAAAAATTGATCAATTCATTTACCTCTTTTACGGTTAAATTTACTAATTTTTCTGCTAATTTATCTATTTCTTCCATTATTTAATTTTTTAAACTAAATGTGCTATCTAGAAAATGAAGAATACGAGATACTCCAGATTGTAGGATAGAAAGTAAGCTTTTTAAAGGGGTTTGTAAAAAATGAAGGGCTTCTTTGAGTAATTCCTCCCTGGATTTAATGTTAGCCAATACTTCAAAATTTTCATCTCCAATAAAAAAGGATTCCTCCACATACGCCCCTTTTAAAAAAAGTTTGGTACGAAAATTTTTCATTATTCTTATTGTTTTATTCCCAGGTTCAGCCGTAATCAAAGCTGTTCCTCCCTTAAGTAGATTATAAAACGGATGAAAATTTTTTTTCATCGCTTTTTTTAGTAAGGTATTTTTTACGAACTGTATCTTTCCTTGAGCCTCAAGTAAGCTTTTTCTTAAATGAAAAACTTCTTTAGCATTTAATCCAGAAATATCTACCAGATAAATAGATTTTTTTTCAGAAAAAATCGTTTCCAACGATTCTATTAACTCTTTTTTTTTCTTTCTTGTCATTATATCTTTTTTGGATCTATCGATATTCCTGGCCCCATCGTATTTGATAAATAAATACTCTTTATGGGTTTCAAACTATTTAAAGTGTGAATTAATGCTTGCGCATTCTCTTGAATTTCTTTAGGAGAAAAAGAAACTTTTCCAATGCTTGCATTAACTATTCCATATCTATCTGATAGGAAATCTATTTTTCCAGATTTTATTTCTCTAATAGCCTTTCCAGGATAAAGTGTCACAGTTCCTGACTTAGTATTTGGCATTAACCCCCTAGGTCCAAGAATTCGCCCCAATATTCCTAACTTGGGCATAAGGGATGGAACTGTGACAATTATATCGAAATCTACCCATCCTTCTCTAATTTTAGAGAGGTATTCTTCTAAACCTACATAATCAGCTCCAGATTCTTTAGCTTCCTTGTTTTTTTCTGGAGGAACCAAGGCTAATATAACTATTCTCTTTCCTTTGCCATTGGGTAAAAAAACAACTCCACTAATCATATGATTAGTTTTTTTTGTATCAAAAACTAAACGAACGGATAGATCGACTGAAGCATTAAATCTCACAAAAGACGTTTTTTTAACTAATTTAGATGCTTCTTCAAGATTATATTGCTTATAAAAATCTATCTTTTTACGGATTTCCTTTTGCTTTTTAGATATCTTTTTCACGTTTTAGTTTATATCAATCCCCATGGATCTAGCTGTACCTTTTATCATAGACATAGCTGATTTAAGTGTAAAACAATTTAAATCAGACATTTTTATTTCTGCAATTTTTTTTACTTTATTCCAGTCAATTTCCCCTATTTTAAACCTATTAGGCTCTTTAGAGCCTTTCTTAAGTTTTACTGCTTCTTTTAGAAGCAGTGATACTGGAGGTTTTTTTATTACAAAATCAAAAGATTTATCATCATAAATAAAAATTACGACAGGACATATTTGTCCTTTTCTCTCTTTAGTACGACAATTGAATTGTTTACAAAATTCCATTATATTCACTCCAGAACTTCCCAAAATAGGCCCAACTGGAGGAGAAGGATTCGCTGATCCTCCAATTATTTTTTCTATCCTAAGCCTTTTTATTACTTTTTTAAAAGTCATTTTTGTTAAAAAAGTTTTTGGAGAATCCAGATAAATATTTCATCTATAAAATGTAAGATAAAAGAGAAAAAAATTGTATAAATAGATATTTTTAAAACAAAATAATATAATTTATTCCATTTTGGCAAAGTTACATTTTCGATGAATTCTTCATATATTCCTAATATGAAGTTTTTTATTTTTCTCATAAAAGATGGAATAAATGCACGGGTGGCAAGATTCGAACTTACGTTTTCCAGTTTTGGAGACTGGAGCTTTACCAACTAAGCTACACCCGTTATTAACTATTTCAAAATTTTTGTTACCTGTCCAGCTCCCACAGTACGGCCACCTTCCCGTATAGCAAATCTAAGTCCTTCATTTAGTGCAACAGTATGGTGTAATCTTACCTCAATTGAGAGATTATCCCCAGGCAGAACCATTTCTACTCCTTTGGGTAGAGTTACTTCTCCAGTAACATCCGTTGTTCTAAAATAAAATTGAGGTCTATAATTGTTATGAAATGGAGTATGACGCCCACCTTCTTCTTTGGTAAGAATATAAACTTCTGCGATGAATAGGCAATGAGGTGTTATAGATCCAGGTGCTGTTAAAACCATTCCACGACAAACTTGTTCTTTATTTACTCCACGTAATAGGAGCCCTACATTATCTCCAGCTTGAGCATTTTCTAGAATTTTTCTATGCATTTCTATTCCTGTAACTGTAGTAGATAATTTTTCTGCATTCAAACCAATAATCTCTACGGAATCCCCTATTTTACAGATGCCGTTTTCCACTCTTCCAGTACATACTGTGCCCCTTCCTGTTATAGTAAATACATCTTCTACAGGCAACAAGAAAGGTTTATCTATGTTTCTAACTGGTTCAGGCATGTAATCATCAACTGACTGAACAAGTTCCCAAATTTTTTCTTTCCATTTAGGATCTCCATTAAGAGCGCCTAAAGCAGATCCTTTAATTATTGGTACATTATCTCCATCATAATCATATCTGGATAACAATTCTCGTATTTCCATTTCTACCAATTCCAGAATTTCTGGATCATTTACCATGTCTGTTTTATTGATAAAAGGAATAATTGCAGGAACTCCAACTTGACGAGCAAGCAATATATGCTCTCTTGTTTGAGGCATTGGGCCATCAGTAGCTGATACTACAAGTATTGCTCCATCCATTTGAGCTGCACCTGTCACCATATTCTTTATATAATCTGCATGACCTGGGCAATCTACATGAGTATAATGACGTTTTTTTGTTTCGAATTCTATATGAGTCGTATTTATCGTAATTCCTCTAGCTTTTTCTTCTGGAGCGTTATCAATTTCTTCAAAACTCTTTGCTTGCGCTAATCCTTCTTCAGCTAAAACCACAGTAATAGCAGTTGCCGTTGTGGATTTTCCATGATCTACATGTCCTATGCCCCCTGTAGTAAAATTTGGCTTATTTCGTTTAAAAATTTCCTTTGCCATAATAGAATCTTTATTAAGCCAATGACGGGAATTGAACCCGTGCCCGCTTTCTTACCAAGAAAGCGCTCTACCATCTGAGCTACATCGGCTATACAGAGCGGGAGACGGGAATTGAACCCGCAACTTTCAACTTGGAAGGTTGACGCTCTACCATCTGAGCTACTCCCGCATAGGGAGAGCAGGATTCGAACCTGCGAAGATGTTGTCAATAGATTTACAGTCTACCCTCGTTAGCCACTTGAGTACCTCCCCAAATGAGCCGATGGAAGGTATCGAACCCTCGACACCGAGATTACAAATCACGTGCTTTACCAACTAAGCTACATCGGCTATCATCTTTTTACTAGCAATTTTGGATAAAAACATGTAGGGTATAAAAAAATAAATAATTTTTGATTCTATAATAATATAATTTTATATTTTTAATAAATATATAATAATTTTTTAAATTATTGAATATTTAATAAATGGCGTGGTAGCTCAGATGGTAGAGCGTCAGATTCATAACCTGGAGGTCGGTGGTTCGATACCACCTCACGCTACTATTAAAAGCTCCTTAAATTTAAACGATTAGCCCAGAAAAATAAGAAGGAAAAAATGCTAGAAAGCTAACAAAATGCTGACTCTTCTAGTATAAAGGTACTAAATATAATCAGAAATATCAATTTCAAAAATCAAAATTATTCTTTAAAAATAGAAGATTTATGTTTTTCATATTGAAGTAATTTAAACGCCTAAGCTACAAATTTCTGATATAAAAAGATCAAGTATTGATATTACTGAACCAAATAGAGCAGGTTTTTTAACTTATGCTCGTTATTCTTATTTACCTAAATCCTTTTGATTAATTAATCATTTATGATGAAAATATCTTATAAATGGCTAAAAAATTATCTAAAAAGTAGTTTAGATATTCAAAAAATATCAGAAGTTTTAACTTCCATTGGATTATATGTGGAAAGAATCGAAGAAAATGAAAATATAGAAATTGAATTTACCCCTAATTGCTTTTACGCAATGAGCCATTACGGAATAGCTAGAGATCTTTATATTGCTTTAACATTTAGAGGATTTAAAGTTAAATTAATAAAACCTCCAATAATTGATTGGAAAATGGATAAAAAATATGATTTCAGCGTTTTCTTGGAAGAAGAAAGAAAATGTTTCCGATATTCTGGTATGGTATTTACCGAAATAAAAGTAACTTCCTCTCCAAAATGGATGCAGAATTATTTGAAATCTATTGGATCAATTCCTATTAACAATATTATTGATATTACAAATTTTGTAATGCATGAAATAGGACAACCACTACAAGCCTTTGATGCAGACCGAATAAAAAGTAGAAAGATTAGGATTAAAAACCCCAAAAAAAAGGTCTTATTCGAAACGTTTGATGGATCTATAAAAAAATTGGATCCAGATGACTTAGTCATTTTTGATAGACAAACTCCTATATGTATTGCTGGAATACTTGAAAGTGCCCATTATTCTGTGGGACCTAGAAGTCAAAATATCTTTATTGAGAGTGCTTATTTTGATCCAATAAGTATTCGTAAAAGTACTAAAAAACACGGATTAAATACTGAATATTCTTTTCGCTTTGAACGAGGAGTAGATCCAGAGAATACTGTTTACGCTCTTTTAAGAGCTGCTTTAATGATACAGGAATTTGGAAAAGGAAAAATTTCGTCAGAAATTATTGATATAAATCCGTATATTGTCCCTAACTTTGAAGTTATTTTTCGACCTAAAAAAATAAATTCTATTATTGGGGGTAAACTTTCTGAAAAAGAAACAAAAAAAATTTTAAAACTTCTAGAAATACAAATTCTTTCAGAATGTGGAAATTTATGGAATCTTTCAATTCCACCTTATCGTTTACATCTTCGATCTGAAGAAGATCTTATAGAAGAAATCCTTCGTATTTATGGATATAATCGTATTCCAAATTCTGAAAAAAAAAATTTTTCAATATCAATAAAAGATCTTTCAAAAGATATTGAAGGGAATGTTTCTAAATTATTAATTTCACATGGTTTTTACGAAAGTATAAACCTGTCTTTTACAAAAAATGAAACTTCAAAGTACATGGAAAAGAAAGGAGTGATAAAAATTGCGAACCCTTTGAATAAAGATATTTCTATAATGCGCTTATCTCTATTATTTGGTCTTATTGAAAATCTTGCCAATAACTTTGGCAGAAAAAATATGAACTTAAAATTTTTTGAATGGGGGAAAATTTATAAAAAAGAAAAAAATAAATATTTAGAAGAACCAAGACTTGGGCTTCTTTTTGCTGGAAGAAATATTGATTATTCTTTTTCTCTAATGAAAGGAATTGTCGAACAAATACTTAAGATGGGGGGGCTGTATAAGAACTTAACCCAGATGATTATTTCAGATCATTTATTTTTTGATAAAAGTATTTTAATAAAAAAAAAAGAACTTCCTATAGTAGAAATCGGTAAAGTCAATAAGCACTTAGTGAAAAAAGTACATTTAAAAGTTTTTTATTCAGAATTTTTTTGGAAAAATTTTATGCTACTTCTGAAGAAAAGAAGAGTTTTCTTCAAAAAACCTACAAAATATCCATTAGCAAAAAGAGATTTGTCTTTCTTTATAGACCATAGAATTTCTTTTGAAGAAGTTATTCAAGTTGTTAGATCAGAGGAAAAAAACCTTATTAAGAAAATAGAGGTTTTTGATGTTTATAAAGGAGAACAAGTACCAAAAGGTAAAAAATCTTATGCTTTAAGATTTTACATGGGAGATGAAAGGAAAACTTTGACAAACAGTCTAATTAATGATACAATGGAAAAATTCCAAGATAAATTTCTAAAAAAATTAGGCGCAGAATTTAGATAAAATACTATTATCTATTCTTTGTATATCTCTTCTTTGATTTATTGAATAGCTTTTTGAAGATATGTCCCTCACAGCCCAAGGCTTAGAGCAATTTATGGTATTTTTTTTGTACAAAGATTAAAACAGCAAAAAATATAATAATGAAAGTATACTCACATTTTATTATTATTTACATAACTCATATATTAGTGTGGGAGATATAAATATTGAAGAATACGGAGCAACGACAAGACCCAAAAAAATAGCAAACATAAAGTTTCGTATTGGCTTTACTCCAAATAGGAAAATAATAAATAGAACAAAGATTCTCATTAAGGAGGTTTTAATGGTTCTACTTAAAGTTCTGCAAATTGCTTGATTGACTATATCATGAAAAGATCTATTTTTCAACATGGACTCTCTTATAATCCTATTATATACAATTACTTTATCATTTATTGAATAAATAATGATAGTGAACATTGCGGCAATAAAAGATTGATCCATCTCTAAAGAGAAAGGTAAAAATCTATAAAAAATTGAAAAAAATCCTAAAACTACAATAGAATCGTGAAAAAGAGAAATAACTGCAGCTAGACTGAATTCCCATCTTTCAAATAGTATGAATAGGTACGAAAAAATTCCAAGTAAAGAAAATAAAACGAACAAAAAAGCTTTTTTACTAAGATACTTTGCGATACAAACTTTTATAGTATATAAAATACCAAAAGATTTTTTAGTGTTTTTAAAGTTTTCGAAACTAAAATCTATTGGTAAATACGGCCTAAATACGGTATAAAGTTTTTTCGAAATTTCTTCCTCAACTTTAGGGCCCTCTTTATATTTTGTCGTTATTTTTAATTTATTTTTTCTTCCAATATAGAAAATTTCTGGAATAGAATAAAACCCATTTTCAGATTCAGAAAAAAAACTCGATAATTTATCAGAAATTTTTTCCAAATTTACTGATTGATTAAGCCGAACGATATAAGTTCTTCCACCATCCACTCCTAAATTTAATCCTCGAATAGCTAAAGAGTAAAAACTGATCCCTAGTAAAATTAGGGAAAATAGGTAAGCGAAAATTCGATTAGAGAGAAAATTCCATTGAATCTTTTCTATAAAATATTCAGTTCTTAGACTAGAAAAATAAATATATTTATTTATAGTAAAGTGATTTTCGATAAACCATATATAAATACATAGAGAGGAAAATATAGAAGTAAAACTTCCAATAATCGACGTTGTCGCAAATACTTTTATAGGCCCTTTTACCAAAAAGAATAAAATAATTCCAGTAAAAAGTGTGGTAATTTGTCTATCTATGATAGTTCTAAGGTTAGAACTATTATTTATTCCTTTTTTAATATACTCCTTTATGCTTTCGTAAAGGAAAATATTTTCATCCACATATTTTGCTATGGTTAGCATTATCCCTGTTAAACCAGGCAATGTGAGAACCCCTCCAATAGAAATTAGAATACCGAAAATAAATAGTATATTAAAAATTAATGCAAGATTTGCATAGAATCCTGCAGTTCTGTAAAAACAGATCATACAGAAGAAAACGAATACTAAAGCTAGTAAAGAAGCGTTTAAAAAACTTTTAATCGCTCTATTACCTAGAGACGGGCCTATCATTTCTGATATAATAATTTGCATTTTTGTAGGTAACCTACCTGAATTTAAAACATTCACTAGATCATTAGCCATTTGTATATTGAAATTTCCAGAAATTTGTGAATGTCCATTCGAAATAACGTAGTTAACCTTTGGAGCCGCATAAACTAAATCATCTAAAACTAGAGCGATGTTCTTTCCTAGAGCTTTTCTAGTTAAGTTTTTCCAGAGAAAAGTACCTTTTTTATTCATCGTAATCTTTAGTATTATTTCATTAAATAATCCTAAAGATATATTTGCCTTAGTTATTACCTCACCTTCTACTGGAGAAGTACCGTCAAATTCTGTTTTAATTGCGTATAATCCAATAAAATTTCCTTTTCTTGATTTTAAACCATTAGCAGACCACAAAAATTTAACATGCTTTAAATCTGGAGGTAAAAAAAATCTAGCCTTAGAACTGTTTAAAATTTTACTTACAATAATCGTATCTTTTATGTCAACCAAACCTATTAAGTTTTCATCTATATGAGAACTTTTTATATGATATCCTAATAGAGAAGAGTTTTTTTTTAAAATATAGTCTAAACTTCGAATATATGGGGTAACCCGTTTATTACGGAAAACTTCAAAAAATTGGAGTTTGGCTGGGATCTGCAATAATTTTTTTATACGTTCTACATCCCTTACAAAAGGAAACTCTACCAAAATACATACTGAGTTTTCTATGCGTTGAATTTTAGCCTGAATACCAAACCTATCCATTCTATATTGAAGAACCTTTGACGCAACGTCTATATACTCATCTACTTTTTTTCTTATTACCTTTTCAACTTCTTTGTCTGTACTATCAGAATTAATTTCATTAAGCAATTTACCGAAAATTTCTGAGAGACAGGATTTTTTAAGCTTTTTTTTTAAATACTGAAAAAACAAAGAAAGATACCCCAATGATGGGACTTTTTTATCGGCTTCTTTAAGAGAAGCTAAGAAAATGTTATTTTGATAATTCTCAGAAAGATTAGGATAAAGATTCACCAAAAGATCTCGTTCAGAGATTCGCAAAATAATATTAATTCCTCCTTTTAGATCCAACCCTAGGTTTAAATACCTTCTATCCTGTTTGTAAGTTAAACTTACGTAATACAAAGAAATTAACAAAAGAGTAATAGATACAAATGCCACAAACCCTTTTACTCGCATATAACTATCTTTTTATAGCCTGAAAGGCTTTTCCTGGAAACATTCTTGAAAGTTCTCACCTATTCCAATAAAAATATCAGGAATATGAAAATTAACCCATTTTGTAAGTTCTTTTGTAGATTTTTCCATACTAACCAAGTTTTTTAAAAAATGATATTCATTTTCAATAGTAGGTTTATGTGCTGGAATCCTTCTTAAAACTTTCAAAAGAAAATAAGCTTTTTTTCCTTTGATTTCATCTTCAAAAGTGGATGAAATACCTCCATTTTTTACATGAATCAATGCTGAATAGGAATTTTTCGATAATTTATTTTTATCCAGAGATAATTTAAAGTCATCTTCTATGGAATATTTCTCTATAGCTTCTTCAAAGCTTATTTTCTTTTTATAAAGAAACTCTCTAATTGAGTCAGCGAATTTTTTTGTTTTATCCATTTCTTCTTTTGTAGAATTTTTTTTAATCAAAATATTACGGTAATCAATCCTATTTTTTCTTAGTTTTTCCAATTTAACAATTTGAAACCCAAATTCAGATTCAAAAGGTTCGGATATTTCCCCTTCTTTTAAAGAAGAGAGCACTCGATATAGTGTTGAGCTCATATTACTCGTATTCATATTTTTTATCAATCCCCCCTTAAAAGCTGTAGAATTATCTTGGGAATAAGCAATTGCTTCTACTTCAAAAGTAGAACCTTTTTCTATGTATTTTTTTATTTTTTCAAGCTTATTCATAATTTCTTTCCTATGTGAACTTTTTAACTTCGGATAAAAAACTATTCGATAAAAATCAAATTTTTCTGGAAAAATAGGGAGTTTTTCTTTATGTTTTTTGCAAAATTCTTGTACTTCTAATGGACCTACATTAACATTAGAATAAATTTTTTCTTGAAAAAACTGTTTTATTAGTTCGTTATTTCTTACATTCTCAGTATACTCTTCACAGAGTGCTTTAAAAGAATTTTTATCATATTTCTTTAAAAGATTTTTCATTCCCCCTACTTGAATAACAAGCTCTTTTAAAATTTTTTTAACTCGTAAACGTATTTGATCAACAGAAATTCTTTTAGAAAGATTTTTATCTTTTTTTGCATTATATAATAAAACATTACTTTTGATCAGTTCTTTTAAAACTTCACATGAAGTTAATTTTTTCTCCGTATTGAGTATATTTTCTCTAACATCAGATTCTGAAATAATTTGATCCCCAATAATGGCAGCAACCCCGTCAATTTTTTGTTTTTGTTGAGCATTTAATGCATGAAAAACTATAAAAAATACTAGAAAAAATAAAGTTTTGTTTTTCATTTTTTTAATTTTTTCCATAAAAAAGATTTTTCATTCTTCTAAATGCATCCAGCAGCTTGCTTTCTGACATCGCATAAGAAATGCGCAAATGCTTTTCTTTTCCAAAAGAGGATCCTCCAATCGTCAAAACTTTAATTTTTTCTAGTAAAATCAGAGCTAAATCATCAGAATTTTTTATTAAAGTTCTAGAAATATTTCTGTGTAGAAGATTCGAAACATCAGGAAAAACATAAAAAGTTCCTTTTGGAATATTGGACTGAAATCCAGTAATTTTATCTATAAATTCCAAGACTAAATTTCTGCGTTTTTTTAATGATACAATCATAGATATAGATTTTATACGAGCTGCTAAAGCTGCAATAGCAGCTCTCTGCGAAAGAGAATTAGCTCCTGAAGTCATTTGCCCTTGAACTTTTTCGCAAGCTTGGGCTATCCATTCAGGGGCTCCAATATATCCTATCCTCCAGCCAGTCATCGAGAAGGCTTTAGAAATCCCATTACTTGTAATAGTTTGGTCGTAAACCTCTGGAATAGAGGCAATACTTGCATGGGATTTATAACAAATGTGTTCATAAATCTCGTCTGAGACTATCATTATATTTTTATGTTTGCTTAATATCTTAGCTAAAGCTTTTAATTCGCTTTTAGAATAAACACCTCCAGATGGATTAGATGGAGAACTAAAAATAAAAGCTCTTGTTTTAGAGTTTATAGATTTTTCTAATTGTATGGCTGTAACTTTGAAATTTTTTTTTCTATCTGTATGAATTATTACAGGTTTCGCCTCGCAAAGTTTTATCATTTCGTAATAACTTACCCAATACGGAGCTGGAATTATTACTTCGTCTTCTGGATTAAGAATTGAGAGAAAAATATTTATAATTGACTGTTTTACCCCTGTTGATACGACAATTTGAGAAGGGTTATAATTTAATTCGTTATCCCGTTTAAATTTTTTGCATATGGTTTCACGTAAATCGTAATATCCTGATATTGGAGAATATTTATGATATCCATCATCTATAGCTTTTTTAGCTGCGTGAAGAACAAATCCTGGTGGATTAAAGTCAGGTTCTCCTATGCCTAGATTTATAATGTTTTTGTATCCTTTGTTTATAAGATTTCTAGCTATGTTGGCCATATAAAGAGTTTTTGAAAAACTCATATTTTTTAAACGATAGGAAATATTTTTCATATTGAATATACAATGAAATTAATTCAGAAATATTTTCCAAAACTTAATTCAAGGCAACTTGAACAGTTTTCTAAAATGAAAGAGATATACTCTTACTGGAATAAGAAAATTAATTTAATTTCAAGAAAATCCTTCGATTATTTTTATCAAAATCATGTTTTGCATTCACTAGGAATAGCTAAAATTGTTTCTATTATGCCTGGTTCTAATATTATGGATGTTGGAACGGGAGGTGGTTTTCCAGGAGTGCCTCTAGCTATTTTATTTCCAGATAGCAATTTTCTTATGGTAGATTACAGAGAGAAGAAAATAAAAGCGACAAAAAGCATATCTAAAGAGTTATTTATAAATAATATTCGGACTCTTTGTATAAGAGCTGAAAAAACAAAAGGAAAATTTGACTTTATTTTAAATAGAGCTGGAACAAAAATTCCTCGTTTATATGCTTGGGTTAAAGGAAAATTTATCAATAAATCCAAGCATGCCATACCTAATGGCATTTTTTATCTAAAAGGAGGGCATTTATCTGAAGAACTTAGCCTATTCCCTAAGGCAATAGAATTTCCTTTAATGAACTACTTTAAAAGAGCTTTTTTTTATGGAAAAAAGGTCGTATATTTACCGTGCGCAAAAAATTTTTAATAATCCTAATATGAATACATATACAGCGGATAACATTCTCTACCTAGATGGCATTGAGCATATTCGTACTAGACCTTCAATGTACATAGGGGATACTGGACTAAAAGGATTTCATCATCTAGTTTACGAAGTTGTGGATAATTCTATGGACGAGGCTTTAACAGGTTTTTGTAACGAAATTAATGTTATTATCAATTCAGATAAATCTATCACTGTAATTGATAATGGAAGAGGAATTCCAGTAGATTTCCACAAAAAAGAAGGGTGCTCTGCGTTAGAGGTTGTAATGACTAAGATTGGAGCTGGGGGAAAATTTGACAAAAGGTCTTATAAAATTTCTGGAGGACTTCACGGTATAGGAATTTCTTGTGTTAATGCTCTATCCAGTATACTTTTTGGAAAAGTTTTTCGAGAGGGGAAAGTTTTTTTCCAAGAATATTCAAGAGGTAAGGCTGTTAGCAAGGTAGAACAGATAAGTCAAAGCAATAAACCTAAAAAAAGTGGTACTGAAATAACTTTTCAGGCAGATGAAAACATTTTTAAAAATGTTTCATACAGTTATGAAACTATTGCCATACGATTGCGTGAGTTATCTTTCTTAGAGCGAGGAATTTCCATAAATCTTATTGACGAAAGAAAAATTTCTGAATGTGGAATTCCTAGAATGGAAAAATTTTTTTCTGAAGGAGGATTGAAAGATTTTATTTTCTTTTTAGACAAGAAAAAAATTCCCATCATCCCAGATGTCATATATTTTTCTGGTAAAAAAGAAAAGGTATCTGTTGAAGTAGCTATGCGATATAACCACTCTTTCGATGAAAACATCCATTCTTACGTTAATAACATTAAGACCAATGAAGGGGGAACACATTTAACTGGATTTAGACGAGCACTTACTAGAACTTTTAAAAAATATAGTTTCTTGAATAGAGTGGAATTTACTGGGGAGGACTTTAGAGAGGGGATTACTGCTATTGTTTCAGTAAAAATTTCCCATCCTCAATTTGAAGGGCAAACGAAAACTAAACTTGGAAACCCTGAAGTAACTGGTGTAGTAGAAAAAATCGTAGGAAATTCCCTAAGGAAATTTATTGAGGAAAATCCTAGATTTTCTAGAAAAATTCTGGAAAAAGTACTTTTAGCGTCTAAAGCTAGACTAGCAGCTAAAAAGGCTAGAGAAAAAAAAAATAATTCAATAACTAACAATTCTATTAGTTTTCCGCTAAAATTAGCGGATTGTTCTTTAAATAATCCAGAAAAATGTGAAATTTATCTGGTTGAAGGTGACTCTGCTGGAGGGACAGCAAAACAAGGAAGAGATAGAAATTTTCAAGCAATTTTGCCCCTAAAAGGCAAAATATTAAATGTGGAGAAGTCTCTACAATACAGGGTATTTGAGAATGAAGAAATACGAAATATTTTTTACGCCCTAGGCGTAGGAATAAAAACAGATAATAAAGAACTGAATTTAGAAAGACTGCGTTATCATAAAATTATAATTATGACTGATGCAGATACAGACGGTAGTCACATTTCTACACTGATTTTAACATTTTTTTTTCGATATATGAGAGCTTTGATTGAGAAAGGTTACATTTATATAGCAACTCCCCCTCTATACATGATAAAAACAGGAAATAGAAAAGTCTTTGCTTGGAGTGATAGAGAGAGAGAAAAACTCATATACGAAGGAAAAAAGGGGATAATCGTTCAACGATATAAAGGATTGGGAGAAATGACAGCAAAGCAATTATGGGATACTACTATGAATCCAGAAAATAGAACCTTACGTAAAGTAAATATAGAAAACTTGGTAGACACAGATCGTATTTTTTCTTTGTTAATGGGAGATAATGTTCCATCAAGAAAAAAATTTATAGAAATGAACGCACTTAATGCAACAATTGACACCTAATGTCTTTGATTTTTTTAATTGATAAACCCTTAGGGTGGACATCTTTTTATGTTGTAAACATTATTAGATGGAAGATTAAACATTTTTTTAAAATAGAAAAAGTAAAAGTTGGCCATGCTGGAACACTTGATCCACAAGCTGTCGGTATTCTTATTATATGCATTGGTGTAGCTACTAAAAAAATAAATCTCTATCAAGAGAAAGAAAAAATATATACTGGAATGATGAAATTGGGAGTAACAACTCCTTCTCTAGATACAGAGACTTCTGAAGATGAAATTTTAGAGACTAATGAAATTTTAAAGCACGTTACTTCAGAAAATATTAAAAAAAAACAAAAAAAATTTATAGGGGACATCTATCAAATCCCCCCTATATTTTCTGCTCTAAAAAAAAATGGAGAAAAGCTATATAAGCTAGCTAGAAAAGTAAAATTTGTAAAAATCCATAACAGGAAAGTAAAAATCCATAATTTTGAAATTACCGATATAAATTTACCTTTTCTTAACTTCAGAATAAGTTGTGGAAAAGGGGTGTATATACGAAAATTAGCTAAAGACTTTGGAAGCTTACTTAAGAGTAAAAGTTATCTTTGTTCCTTAAGAAGGAAAAGAATCGGTGAATTATCAGTATATGATGCCTATATACTAGAAGAGTATTATCAGAATAAAAATTTACCTTTTCTCTTTAATCCATATTTTTAAGCCACTCTTTGTATCTACGTTCTGCCTCATTTTCAGAAAATAAACCTTTCTTTACCCACATTAATAAGTGTTTTCTTAACATAACTCCTTTATTGGAAAGAATAGAACGAGCTGCCTTCGTTGGTTTAGCTCCTTTTTGTAGCCAAGAAAGAGTAGCATCTGTATCCAAGGTGATAGAAGGAGGATCAGAATGTGGATTGTATATCCCTAATTTTTTAATAAATCTCCCATTTCTAGGAGAACGAGAATCAGAAACGACAACAGTATAGAAAGCTCTTCCCTTTCTTCCTCGTCTTTGAAAACGAATTTTTACAGACATAAACGATTTTATATTTTAGATAAACAAATTAATAAAAAAAAATTAAAAAAAAAAATTTTTTAAAATTACCGATCATTTTTATATTAGATTCATTATTATCTAGATTAGACACGTGGTGTAAGGGTAGCACAGCAGACTTTGGTTTTGTTAGTTGGGGTTCAAATCCCTACGTGTCTGCTTTGATACTTAATATCAATGAGTAAAATCTATCTAGATAACGCGGCAAGTACTCCAATAAGGCAAGAGGTAATCAAAATTATGAATGAGGTTTTAAAAACCTATATAGGGAATCCTTCTTCTTCGCATCATTTAGGACGAAGAAATAAGGCTCTTATAGAAAGATCAAGAATATCTATTGCTCGTTCAATCCATGCACTTCCTTCAGAAATTATTTTCACTTCTGGAGGAACAGAAGCTAATAATCTCGTTTTACGCTCGGCAATAAGAGATTTAAAAGTAAAACGTATTTTAAGTTCGCCAATTGAACATAAATCAGTTTTAGAAACTGTTTTAGATATAGCTCGATGTTCAAAAATTGTTATAGAATTAATAAAATTAGAAGAAAAAGGATCAATTGACAGAGAAGATCTAGAGAGAAAATTAAAAAATAATTCTAGAACTACAATAGTTAGCTTAATGCATGCTAACAATGAAATTGGTAATCTATCAGATATAGAAGAAATAGGATTTATTTGCAAAAAATATGGATCTTATTTTCATTCCGACATAGTCCAAACAGTTGGACATTACCCTATGAATATAAAAAATATACCCTTAGATTTTGCAACAGCAAGCGCTCACAAATTTTACGGGCCTTTGGGAATTGGGTTTGTTTTTATTCGTAAAGGCCTCTTGGTTAATCCATTCTTAACGGGGGGGGCGCAAGAAAAGAATCTACGAGCTGGTACAGAAAACATTTGCGGTATTGTAGGCATGGCTAAGGCGCTTGAATTAGCTTATTCCTCTCTAAATGAAGAAAAAGGAAAGATAGAAACATTAAAAAAATATTGCATTTCAGAACTTAAAAGAGTAATCCCTGAAATAAAATTCAATGGGTTATCAGATTTTTTGGATAAAAGCTTATATACAATATTGAACATATCAATTCCAGTTAAAAATAATATTCTAAGTTTTTTTTTTGACCTAAAAGGTATTGCACTTTCGCAAGGAAGTGCCTGTGCAGCTACTACTAGCTCACATGTTATTGAAGCGGTTTCAGGTAAAGATTCCTCGAGTTATCTTAGAATATCATTTGGAATCTTTAATAAGATGAAAGATATTGATGCTCTTATAGCAGCTTTGATAGAAATAAAAAAAAATATAGGGAAAACTTTTTGGGTAAAAATTTGAGGTTAAGAGACTTATAAAAAAAAAATGTATAGAATGTTTAGCTTCTATGAAACTATTATAATAGTTACTCCTGTATTATCAGAAAAACAAGTAAAAGATCTCGTAAAAGAGTACGAAGAACTGATTCTAAAGAGTGGAGGGAGAATTATTCATCAAGAACATTGGGGAATGAAAAAACTTGCTTATCCTATAAGCAAAAAAAAGATGGCTAATTACCATTTATATGAGTATTCTATAAATACAAAAGAGATAACCAATATCCACCTTAGACTTAGACGTGAGAACCGAATTCTCAGGTTCCTAATTGTTAAAATGAATAAAGATGCTAGAAACTATGCAGAAATACGAAGAAATAAAAAACAATATAAAAATTAAACTGTATGTTAGAAAAAAACAATCAAAAGACTGAAGAAAGTGAGATAAAATTTCTCACTCCCTTAAATTTGGAGGTAAAAACTAAAAAAAAATACTGCTTTTTCAAAAAGTTTGGGATTAAATATATAGACTATAAAGATCCAAATTTTTTGATAAAATTTCTAAATGCACAAGGAAAAATATTGCCTAGAAGGATTACAGGGACTTCGAAGAAAAATCAACGAAAACTCAGCATCTCCATAAAAAGAGCCAGATATCTTGGTTTTCTTCCATTCATAACGGATGATCTTCGTTGATCATAAAAAACTTTGCTTATGAAAATTATTCTTAAAAAGGACGTAAAAACCCTTGGATTTAAAAATGATTTGTTATTAAACGTAAAGCCAGGATTCGCTAGAAATTACCTACTTCCTAATGGAGTAGCTTTGATAGCTACTCCTGGAATTATTAAAGAGCATAGAGAAATTTTAAAACAAAGGTCTAAAAAAGAAGAATTTTTACTAAAAAAAGCAAAGGAAATAGCATATAAAATTAAACGTATATATGTTAGCTTGCTAGTTAAAAAGGCTCTAGAAAATAGAGATTTAGCAAAATTTTTTAAAAAAATAGGTTTTCCTATAGAAGAGGAATTTGTTAAAATCATGGGGAAGATAAAAACTGCAGGAAAATATAAAGCCATTGTAAGATTCCATCGTAAAGTGGAAGTTAAAATATCATTTAACGTTTATGAAAAAAATCAATAACGATCATTTAAAAAATGTTATTGCTCATGCAAAATCTTATGGATTTGTGTTTCCATCAAGCGAAATTTATGATGGAATGAATGCAGTATATGATTATGGTCCATATGGTATAGGATTAAAGAATAACATAAAGGAATTCTGGTGGAAGTCGATGGTTCAATTGCGTGAAAATATTGTGGGAATTGATTCAGCCATTCTTATGAATCCACATATATGGAAGTCATCTGGACATGTGGATGCATTTAACGATTTGATGGTTTACAATAAAGATAGTAAACGACGATATCGCGTGGATGTTTTGATAGAAAACTATATAGAAAAAATACAAAATAAAATAAAGAAAGAATTATATAAAGCTAAAAAATGTTCAGGATTATTTTTTAATGAAAAAAAATTTCTAACCACAGATCCTAAAGTAAAATATTATAGAGATCAGGAAAAAAAAATTATTATGCGAATGGCTAGGTCCTTCGAGAAGAATGACTTGAAGGATCTTCAAGTCTTGATTGAAGAACTAAATATAAGGGATCCGGAAACAGGTTCTAGAAATTGGGAGGAGATTCGTAAGTTTAATTTGATGTTTAAAATTGGAGGAACTAAAGAAGGAATTTACTTAAGGCCAGAAACTGCGCAAGGTATTTTTGTTAATTTTTCTCAGGTACAAAAAAGCGCAAGAATGAAACTCCCTTTTGGTATCGCTCAAATTGGTAAATCCTTTCGAAATGAAATCATTGCAAGAACATTTATTTTTAGAATGCGTGAATTTGAACAGATGGAAATGCAGTTTTTCGTATCTCCAGGGGAGGAAATTAAATGGTATGAATATTGGAAAAACACTAGAATGAAATGGCATCTAACTTTAGGATTCGGAAAAGATAAATATCGTTTTTTGGATCATAAAAAACTAGCGCATTATGCGAATACTGCTAGTGATATCGAATTTAGTTTCCCGTTTGGATTTAGAGAACTCGAGGGAATTCATTCCAGAACGGATTTTGATTTGAAAAACCACGAAAAACATTCTAGAAAAAATTTAAAATATTTTGATAACATTAAAAATCAAAATTATCTACCTTCTGTAATAGAAACTTCTCTAGGCCTAGATAGGATGTTCTTATCTGTTTTTTCTTCTTCTCTTAAAGAAGAGAATACTAAAAATAGTAAACGTCTTTTCCTTAAACTACACCCGAGCCTAGCTCCAGTAAAAGCAGCTGTTTTACCTTTAGTGAAAAAAGATGGCCTTGCTGAAATGGCTAAAAAAATTTTCCATACACTTAAAACTGATCACCAAATAACTTACGATGAAAATGAATCTATAGGAAAACGGTACCGTCGCCAAGATTCTATCGGTACTCCGATTTGTATCACAATTGATTATGAGAGTTTTCAAGATGAAAGTATCACCGTAAGATTTAGAGATGATATGAAACAAAAGAGACTTTTTATTAAAGAACTAACCGATTTTTTGAATATAGAAACTGGAATAACAAGTTTATTGAAAAATCTCTAAAGTGGTCCCAGCTAGATTCGAACCAGCGACCTCCTGATTATGAGTCAGATGCTCTAACCGTCTGAGCTATGGGACCTATAAGACTATAAGCTGGATTCTGTCATCGAGCTTTATCATTTCTCTTTGATAAGAATTACTTCTTACCTACCAGCTGCTTACCCCTTGACAAAAACAGCTAGGCTACCTACAATGCCAGTATACTGGCATTACACCACGCAGAGTTTACCTGATTTCACTACAGCCTAACTGTATTTTCTTTCTGTTGCACTAGTCCTCGCTTTTAGCGTTCGGTAATTATCCGATGCTTCGGCACTCTGGTGCCCAGACTTTCCTCATTTAACTTTATGCGATAAAGCGTCCTTATTTTCTTATAATATAATAAATAATAGTATGTTCTCTATTTGATTAAATGCTAAGCTTTTTTATTAGGTTTTTTAATGGCATGTTACTAACATTTTAAATGAAAATTACTGCAAAGTACAATTCAAAGTATGTGGAAGAAAAGCATTATAAGGAATGGATACAATCAGGTTTTTTTAATTCAAAACCTGATAAAAGAAAGCCTTATACATTGGTTATTCCTCCTCCAAATGTTACAGGAAGACTTCACATGGGGCATATGCTAAACAATACCATACAAGATGTCTTAGCCAGAAGAGCGCGATTGCGTAACTACAATGTTTGTTGGGTTCCAGGAACTGATCATGCAGCTATTGCTACAGAGAATAAAGTGGTAAATCAACTAAAAAAAGAAGGTATTTCTAAAGAATATTTAGGAAGAAAAGCTTTTCTAGCTAGAGTTTGGAATTGGACAAATAAACATCGAAATATCATTTTCGACCAATTAAAAAGACTAGGATGCTCCTGTGATTGGAGAAGAAGTAGATTTACACTAGATTCAAGGTTTTCTGAATCAGTTACTAAGGCTTTCATAGCTCTTTATAAAAAAGGATTAATATATAGAGCATATAGAATGATACATTGGGACCCTGAAGTAAAAACTACTCTCTCAGATGAAGAAATCTTTTATGAAGAACGTTTTGGTAAACTTTATTACCTCAAATATTTTATTGAAAATACAGAAGAATTTATTCTAGTGGCTACTACACGTCCAGAATCCATTACTGGAGATTCTGCTATTTGCGTTAATCCTAACGATCAACGTTATTTTCATTTTAAAAATCGTAGAGCGATTATTCCCATCTTAGGAAGATTAATCCCTATTATTGAAGATGAATATGTAAAAATGAGTTTTGGTACGGGATGTTTGAAGGTAACTCCATCTCAGAATTTTACTGATAAAGCATTAGCTGAAAAACATGATTTAGAATTTATAAAAGGGGGTAAATACAAACGAAGGGCAATCATAAAAGATCTAGAGAAAATGGGAGCTCTAGTAAGAATGGAAAAACATTCTCATAAAATAGGAATTTCAGAACGTAGTAGTTCTATTATTGAACCTAGACTGTCTATGCAATGGTTTCTTCAAGTAAAACCATTAGCGAAAAATGCTTTGAAAGCTGTGAAAAAAGGAGAAATTAAATTTTTTCCAGAAGAATTAAAAAATGTATACAGATATTGGATGGAAAACTTAAAAGATTGGAATATTTCTAGGCAACTCTGGTGGGGCCACAGAATTCCAGTTTACTATTATGATAATGCTTTTGTTGTAGCAAGGAATACTGAAGCAGCTAGTATAAAAACTAACAACCTTAAACAGGATACTGATGTTCTAGATACTTGGTTTTCTTCTTGGCTTTGGTCAATATCTATTTTTGATAGGACAGACATTTTATATTATTATCCAACACAAGATTTGGTTACCGCTCCAGATATTTTATTTTTTTGGGTAGCCAGAATGATTATGGCTGGGTATTCTTTTTTAGGAGAAAAGCCTTTTAATAAGGTTTATTTTACAGGAATTGTTAGAGACAATCAACGTAAAAAAATGTCTAAATCACTAGGAAACTCCCCAGAGTCTGTTGATTTAATAAATCAATATGGGGCAGATGGAGTTCGTGCAGGATTACTATTAAGTACTAAAGCAGGGGATGATTTGCGTTTCAGCGAAATTCTCTGTATACAAGGTCGTAATTTTTCGAACAAGATATGGAATGCATTTAGATTAATTAAACAATGGGAGGAATCTTTAGTGGATAATCATATATATTCGTCTTCCATACTAGCTGTTGACTGGTTTAGTCATCGATTCTATCAAGCTCTTGAAGAGATAGAGAAATCTTTTGAAGATAATAAGATTTCTGAAGCATTAATGAGTTTATACAAACTGATTAGAGAGGACTTTTGTTCTTATTTTCTAGAACTCGTAAAACCAGATAAAGGTAAAAATATTGGGCTGGAAGTGTTTTCAAAAACCGTTGAATTTTTTGAAAATTTGCTGAAGCTTTTACATCCCTTTATGCCTTTTATCACAGAGGAAATTTGGCAAAATCTCAAGATTAGATCAGCTGAAGCTAAGGAATATTTAATGGTTTATGATTGGCCGAAAAAAAAAAATTATCAAACAAAGATATTAGAAGATTTCGAAAATTATGCTAAAATTATCAAGAAAATTAGATTTTTGAGAAAATATAATAAAATATCTCAAAAAGAGCAATTAGATCTGTTTATTTTAACTAAAAAACCAAGGAGGAATCTATCCATTATTAAAAAATTAGGAGTAATCTCTAAAATAGAATACGTTAATAAGAAACCTATCTATGAAACTATTTCGTTCTTTTTGGTATCTGATGAATACCATCTAAAAAAAATCTTTAAACGGAAAATAGATTTTTCATCTGAAAAAGATAAATTAGAAAAAGACCTTCATCATTATAGAAACTTATTAGAAAGAAGTAGAAAAAATATTTCTAACAAAAAATTTATTCTTTTTGCTCCAAAAGAAATTATAGAAAGAGAAAAAAAAAAAGAATTTGACATTCTTGAAAAAATTCGTTGGATAGAGAATCATCTTCATATGATTAAAAGCAATTTAGTTCAAAAAAACAAAAATTAATTTCCCTAAAAGCGCTTACATCGCTATCAGATCCATGAATAGCATTACGCTTTAAAGATTTAGCATAAGATTTTCGAATGGTTCCTTCTTTTGCTTTTTTGAAATTTGTATCTCCAATAAGCAATCTAAAATCTGAAACCGCTTTGTTTTTTTCCAAAACAGCTGCAATTATTGGATGGTTACTCATAAACTCAACCAATGAGTCAAAAAAAGACTTATATTTATGAACAGAATAAAATTCTTGGGCATCTTTTTTGGAAAACATCATCATTTTTAGAGCACGAATCTTAAATCCAGAATATCTTATTTGATCTAAAATAAGATATTCATAGCAGTTTTTAACAGCATCAGGTTTAATTATAGCAAGCGTAAATTTCATAAATACTTTCATTGAAAATGAAAAAAAAAATATATCACAAACCTGTACTAATAAATTCAAGCACAGAAAATTTGGTTTTTAATCCGAATGGAACATATATTGATGTTACATTTGGGGGAGGGGGACATTCTAGGGCAATTTTGGAAAAATTAACCAAAAAGGGTAGGCTATTAGCCTTTGATCAAGATGAAGAAGCTATAAAAAAAAACCCAATTAAAGACAAAAGATTAAAAATTTTTAATAAAAATTTTAGATTTATAAAAGATGTTTTGAACCTTAAAAAAATAAATAACGTATCAGGTGTTATAATTGATTTAGGAGTTTCTTGGCACCAAATTGACTCCGCCTATCGTGGTTTTTCTACTCGTTTTAATTATCCTCTTGATATGAGAATGAACTTGCGTTCTAAATATTCAGCTAAAGAAATACTGAAATATTATTCAGAGAAAAAATTAAGTGAAGTTTTCTATAAATATGGAGAATTTAAAAACAGCAAGTTTATTGCTAAAAGAATAGTAAAAAAACGTGCAAAAAAAAACATAGAAACTTCATTTGATTTAATGGAGTTATTTAAAGAAATTAAAAAGCAAAAATTTTTTGCTCGACTTTTCCAAGCACTTAGAATAGAAGTAAACGATGAAATCAACGCTTTAAAAGAACTATTGACTCAATCTAGTTCTTTTTTGAGTAAAGAAGGAAGGATCTCTGTAATTTCCTATCACTCACTTGAAGACCGTTTGGTTAAACGTTTTTTCAAAACAGGATCGTTTGAAGGTTTTTTAGAAAAAGATTTTTTCGGAAAAAAAAATATTCATTTAGAATCTATTTATTCCAAAGCTATTACTCCAAATAATGAGGAAATAACAAGGAATAAACGCGCAAGAAGTGCTCGATTGAGAATAGCCAAAAAACTATAGCAATTCCTTAATCTTCTGCAAAGAAAGCATTTACTCTATTCATTACTAGCGAACATTTGTTCCGTCATATTACACGACGTTTATCCTTTACAGATGGGATACTTTGGCATAAACAAAAAGCATCGCAGATGACAAGTTACTACGCAAGCTCCACAACAAGGCAAGAACGAAAGCCTTATACTCTTCTAAATAAGAATAGAATTTTCATCAATAGTTTTCCCACTTACGTAAATAAATAGTCATAATTCTATCAAAAGCAGAACGTACAAGATCTTTAATAACTGTAAAAGACTTGGTTGTAATTGACAAGTCTGAGCCATGTGCTTGTCCATTTCTATAAAGAGCCGCATATTCCTTCCGTTCATTTAGATAATCGAGCATTTATAAAAATGAACTTTCAGAGTAAATTTTCTATACAGAATAGGTTTAAAATCTCCCAGATTATTCTGGACCATTTTGCCTCAAATTTTGAGAATAAAGCTTAAATATTTTTTCATAGAAAAGTATTATTTATATGAACGAGTGTAAGAGTTTATTTATAAGCCCAGGCTGAAACATTAGCATAATTAGCATCATCTCTTACCTTAAATGGCACTTACGGGCCTATATATGCTTTTTCTTCATCTCTACACCTAACTTTATCTCCACACCTTTTTCATTACGAGACATACCACACATTACTAAAGCTTTGTGAAAATAATCTACAGTACTTTTCTCTACCGTATAGCAGCCTCAGATTTATTAAATTCAGGATTATTTACTGACCTGTGCTAATAAGCTAAATAATCAGCAATAGTATATTAGCTTCTCCAATTTAACAACCCTCATACCAAGTATAACGTGGATAAATTTTCATTGGATTATTGGAAGTTGGTAATCTTTTCAGAAATCTTAAAGAGATTTACGTATTTATCTTCTATAACCTTACCACCTAAAAGAGTACAAGCTCTACATATAATGGCTGATGAAAAAACGCCTTACAGCCTATAGGCTAGATTTCTTGGAATGGAACAAGATTTACAAAATATAAAATGTAGTATAAACTGGATTCTTAAATAAACTTATGACCAATTGATAGTTGTTTATTTTTCCATATTTATCGTTTTTCAAAGGAATAGTAAAAATGTAGGATTAAAAAAATAAGAATTACCTGGTACTAGCATTATCCCATTTTGTATAATTTACCCTCTTTTTTTTTAAAAAAAGAAGAAAATGTGGAGAATAAAAAAAATGCTAACAGAGAGAAACAAAAGCCATAAAAAGCCCTATTCTATACGAAAAATAGTGAACATATAAATGCACAACCAAAAAAAATCATTAAAAAAAAACAGTAAATGCCATCAAAATTCTTCCACCAATAGAAGAAATTTGTATAAACTCATAATTATGGAGAAATTTAAAAAAAAAATTAAACACGAGCATTACATGCTCTATAAAAACACTCTACTCTACTAAGCGTTTCTCTCTTTCCTATCATTTCCATTAGAAAAAAAATGCCAACTCCCCGCAAACTTCCAACTAAGGCAAGTCTCAATTTTTTTTGAAAAAAAACAGAACTTATGTTATGTTGTTTTGAAAAATCCTTTATTTTTATCTTTAAAGAAGATTCTTTAAAATCTTCTACAGATTCCAAGAGTTTTTTTAAATCTTTTACGATAAAGCAGTATCTGCTTGATCTAATTTTTTGTAGATAACATTTATCATAGCTTTTAGGGCATATGAAAAAATACGATGATTGTTCCCAAATTTCATTAATAAAACAAACTCTTTTTCTTACAGATTCTAGAACCTTTCGTATATAATTTTCATCATATAAAATATGATGTTTTTCAATATTTTTTCGAAAAAGAGCACTTATTTCGTAAAGTGTTTTTTTTTTCAAATATTGGTGATTGAACCATCTAGCTTTTTCTAGACTGAGATAGACACTGGATTTTCCAACTTTTTCCAGAGAAAATTTTCTGACTAAGTCATTCATTAGAAAAAATTCTTCCACTCCTCCTGGATTCCATCCTAAAAAAGCAAGCATATTGATAATAGCTTCTGGGAAGTAACCATATTCTCTATATCCACGTAGAACTATACCAGTTTCAGGGTCTCTCCATTGAATAGGAAATATAGGGAATTTTCCTTTATCACGTTTACTTAGCTTTCCTTTTCCTCTTGGATTTAAAATCAATGGTAAATGAACAAATTTTGGAATTTCCCATCCAAATGATCTATATAAAAGACAATGAAATCCCATTGAAGGTAACCATTCTTCTCCCCTAATAACATGGGATATATGCATTAAATGATCATCAATAACATTAGCCAAATGATAACTAGGCATTCCATCGGATTTAAGAAGAATTTTATCATCTAGGGTAGATGTGTTTATATGAATCTTTCCTCGTACTTCATCATATATTTCCAAACATTCGTTTTTGTAAGGGGTTTTAAAACGTATTACGTAAGGCTTTTCTAATCTACGATGCACTTCCTTGTATGAAAGCGAAAGGGAATTTTCCATTTTTTCTCTAATTATAGAATTGTAAAGAAATTTTTCTCCATTCTTTTGAAATTTATTTCTAATCTTCTCAAGAGTTTCATTTGAATCAAAAGCATAGTAAGCAAAACCTTTTTTTAGAAGTTGGCTTGCTTGATAAATATAAATATATTTCCTCTCTGATTGTCTATACGGACCATGGCTTACTCTAAAAAATGGACATTCATCAGGTCTTATTCCACACCATTCAAGAACCTGAGATATGTATGATTCAGATTCTGGAACGAATCTTTCTGTATCTGTATCCTCTATTCGCAAAACGAAACTTCCTTGGTTTTTTATAGCAAACAGGTAGTTATACAGAGCCGTACGAAGCCCCCCTAAGTGTAAAGGTCCAGTAGGACTTGGGGCGAATCGTACTCTTACTTTTTTCAGTAATTTTTTCCTCATACTAATTTGATTAATGATTTATCTTTTATTATATTTTATTTAATGCCTGTGTGGTGAAATTGGTAGACACGCTAGATTCAAAATCTTGTAGCCTTTATGGGCTATACGGGTTCGAATCCCGTCATAGGTACACTGTAACTTTGTAACTTTAATCGATCTGGACGGGTTTCGAACCCGTGACCTCGCATGTGACAAACGCGTATTCTAACCAACTGAACTACCAGACCTAATCTTTAAAAAAAATCTTCTTCAAAAACATTTTCTAATTTAGATTCCAGAATACTTTTTTTTGCGTATCCTATATGTCTATATATTTCTTTTCCACTTTTAAAAAAAACTAGAGTAGGGATACTTCGTATATTGAATTCTTTAGCAATTTCAGGATGTTTCTCCACATTAACTTTTACAATAAAAGCTTTTCCTTTATATTTTTCTGCTAATTCGTCTATCTCTGCCGAGATAGCTAAGCAAGGACCACACCAAGGTGCCCAAAAATCTACTAGAACAGGAGTTTTAGATTGGAAAAAAACTTTTTTTAAATTTATTTCTTTTGCCATATTTTTCTTTTTTTAATGTTAAAATTGTTCCATATTTTTTTTTCTCTATAAAAAGACCTATTTTTACGAGAGTAACTCCAGCTTTTAAAGCTAAAAAAGCACTTTCTAATTTAGTAATCATGCCATCTGCAATTACTTTCTTTTTTTTCAATTCTTGGTAGGTCTTTTCATCCATTTTATGAATAAATGAATTATCATTTTTTAGATCAAGTAAAACACCTTTTTTTTCAAATACAAAGTGTAAACTAACCTTATGATGCGAAATTAGAGATTCTGCCACATTTGCAGCAATATTATCTGCGTTGGTATTTAGCAAACCACCATTTCCATCATGGGTAATTGAACACATAACAGGAATAAATCCCTTTTCAAGAAGAAAATTTAGAAAAGGAAGGTTTAAACTTTTTTTACTTAAATTTCCTACATTCCCATACCCATAATTTCTTTCCCTTAAAGAAGGTCTAAAAGCTTTAATAAAATTTCCATCTGCTCCAGAAAATCCTAACGCAAGACAACCTAAAGATTGTAGAAAACACACTATTTTTTTATTAATAAGTCCAGCATATATCATAGTGACAACGTCAAGTGTTATATCATCCGTAATTCGTCTTCCATTAAAGAAATAAGAATAAACGCCTAATATTTCAGAAACTTTTCCACAAATTTTTCCACCTCCATGAATTAATATTTTACCTCCATCAAGCTTATGAAAAGCTGTTAAAGAATCCTTTAACAGATCTACATTATCGATAATATTTCCTCCTATTTTTATTAAATGAATCACTTAATATTTTTTTGAGAATTTCAATGAAAACTGTTTGTGTAGAAAAAATTCTGTTTTCAGCTTGTTGAAAAACAAGAGAATTTTTTCCGTCTAGTACAGAATCTTCCACCACTATTCCTCTTCGGACGGGAAGACAATGCATAAACTTCCCGTTATTAGTTAAACTCATTTTTTCTTTTGTAATTCTCCAATTAGTATCTTGAGAAAGTATTTTTCCGTATGATAAATAACTGCTCCAATTTTTAGCATAAATAAAATCAGCCCCTTCAAAAGCTTCCTTTTGATCATAAGTTATTTTTGCCATTTTACTAAAACGTTTATCTAGTTCATACTCTTTTGGATGAGTAATAACTAAATCAACTTTCGAAAGTTCGGATACCCATTGCAGAAAAGAATTAGGGACTGAATGAGGTAAAACTCTTACATGTGGAGCCCAACTTAATACAACCTTAATCCTTTTTTTTTTAGTCGGACGGAATTCTTCAATGGTAATTACATCAGCTAAGGATTGCAGAGGATGCAAAGTTGCACTCTCTAGACTAACTACAGGTACTCTAGAATAATTTTTTATTTTTTTTAAAAAAAGTTCTTTGGAATCATAAGATCTATCTAAAAATTTTGGAAAAGTTCGTACTCCTAAAATATCACAATAAAGACTCATTACGTAGATAGCTTCTTTAATGTGTTCTTGACTTTTTTCCATAACAGTTCCATCATTCATTTCTATTTTCCAAGAATCATTCTCTGTATTTAAGATCCAAATATTGACTCCTAAATTAAAAGCAGCCTTTTGACTACTTAAACGAGTACGTAAGCTTGGATTAAAAAAAACTAAACCTATAGTTTTTTTTTCTCCTATTTTTTGGAAATAATAAGGATTTTTTTTTAAATACTTAACCTTTTCAATGAGGATCCGTAAATCCTCTACATCTTCTATACTTAGAAATTGGTTCATTGTAAGTATCTAAAGATACTGGATAAAGATCATCTATCGATAGTTTGCAAAAAGCATTTATAAAAGTTTTTGCTAAACAGCAATCAGTTATTAAAGGAATGTTTAAGTCTATTGCAGCCCTACGAATGACATAATCATCATCTAAATTTATTAATTTTTTAGAAATGTTAATAACAACGTCCAATTTTTCTACTTTCATAATATATTTCGACCCATGTATAAAAATGGATTTTATCCCTTGTTTATACAATAAATTCCAATACTTCCATGTAGCAAATAGAGCATAGATTTTTAATGCTTCAATTTCGAAAAATAAGGCATTAATGAAAATGTTTTTTTCATTAATTCGGTATCCAGCCGAAAACATCGCTTTCATTAAAGCTTCTTCTAAGCTTATACCAATACTTGCCACTTCTCCAGTTGAAGTCATCTCAACTCCGAGAATGGGATCAGATCCATGTAGGCGAGAAAAAGAAAATTGAGAAGCTTTCACCCCCAAAAAACTCATATTTAAATTTTTATTTTTCCAAAAAAGTTTTTTACCAAAAATAGCCTTTGTAGCTAAATCGATCATGTTAATATTCGAAACTTTTGAAACTAAAGGGAAGCTTCTCGATGCCCTTAAATTACACTCTATTACTTGAATATGATTATTTTCAAGTAAAAATTGGATATTAAAAGGACCAGAAATATTAAAATGTTTAGCAATTTTTTGAGATAGTCTTTCTATTTTTTTTCTAGAAAAGAACCCAATATTTTTTGGTGGATAAATTAAAGTAGCGTCACCTGAATGGATTCCAGCAAATTCCACATGTTCAGAAATTGCATAAAAAAAAATTTTACCAAAAGCAGCAACTGCGTCAAATTCAATTTCTTTAGCATTTTCAATAAATTTGCTTAAAACTATAGTATGTTCTGTAGCTATTTTTCCATATTTTTTAATATAAAAATTAAAATAATCATAATTGTAAACTACTTGCATTGATGCACCTGAAAGAACATAAGAAGGACGTAGTAGAACTGGAAATCCAACTTTTTTAGTAAAATCTTCAGCATAAGAAAAATCAGAGAATTCTTGCCAAAGTGGCTGACTAATTCCTAGAATATCTAAAGACTTAGAAAAAATATGTCTGTTTTCCACCTTATCAATAGAAATAGGAGAAGTGCCTAATACAGGAATACCGCTTTTATAGAGTTTTAAAGCTAAATTATTGGTAATTTGTCCTCCCATAGAGGCTATTATTCCTAAAGGTTTTTCTAGTTCTAGAATATCTAAAATACGTTCAATACTAAGCTCTTCAAAATAAAGCCTATCACATTTGTCAAAATCAGTACTAACTGTTTCTGGATTATAGTTTATCATCAAAGATTGATATCCTATTTCTTTAATAGTTTCTAGTGTTTTAACACTACACCAATCAAATTCCACGCTGCTACCAATGCGATATACACCTGATCCTAAAATTAGTATGGATTTTCTATTGCAGATTACATCATGTTTAGCTGCGTGATAGCTTAGATAAAGGTAATTCGTATTTGCAGGATATTCAGCAGCCAATGTATCAACTCTGCGTATAAAAGGAATAATTGATAGAGATTTTCTATTTTTTCTTATATATTTTGATACTCTCTGGAAATCTTCTTCAACCACAAAAAAACTTGCAATCTGTTCATCTGAAAACCCTTGCTTTTTAGATTCTATTAAAGATTTATATGGAATTTTAGACCAATTTCCATAAGAAATAAAATTATTTTTTGTTAGGAATAAACTTTCTAATCTTTTCAAGAACCAAGGGTTTATCATTGTAAGATGATGAATTTCCTCAATAGTAAATCCAGCATAAAAAGCTGATTCTATTACTTGAATACGTTTATCTGTTGGGTTTTTCAGCATTTCCTCAATCATTTCATGGGTAGTTAAAAAAAGCTTTTTCGGGTTAATAAAACCTAGGAGGCCTAGATCAAGCATCCGAAGACCTTTTTGTAAAGCTTCTTCAAAAGATCCACCGAGAGACATTACCTCTCCAACACTTTTCATGCTGCTACTAATTTTTTGGTAAACACTATCAAATTTTTTAAGGTCCCAACGGGGTAATTTACAAACGATATAATCTAAAGCTGGTTCAAAAAAAGCTGAAGTTATTCCAGTAATAATATTATTAAGCTTATGTAAGCCATAACCTAATGCAAGCTTAGAGGCTATAAAAGCTAATGGATAAGCAGTTGCTTTAGAGGCAAGGGCACTTGAACGAGAAAGACGTGCATTAACTTCAATGACGCGGTAATCTACTGAATTTGGAGATAAAGCAAACTGGACATTACACTCTCCAATAATACCAAAATGACGAATAATTCGAGTAGAAATATCTCTTAGATTATAAGATTCGGAATTACTCAAAGTCTGAGAAGGTGCCACAACAACGCTTTCTCCAGTATGAACCCCAATTGGGTCAATATTTTCCATATTACAAACAGCAATACAATTATCGAAACGATCACGAATAACTTCATATTCTATTTCTTTCCATCCTTTAAGAGATTCCTCTAGAATAATTTTATTCGTATACGAAAAAGCTTTTACAGCTATAAATTTTAGTTCATTAATATCATACGCAAATCCACTTCCTAAGCCCCCCAAAGCATAAGAAGAACGAACTATCATGGGAAATCCCACTTCTTCAGCTTTTTTCATAGCTTTTTCAATAGAATCCACTGCTACACTTATTGCATTTTTTATTCCAAGAGTTTGGAGCTCTTTACGAAAAAGAGCCCTGTCTTCACTTCTAACAATAGACTGAATTGGAGTTCCTAATACTTTTAGTTTATATTTTTCAATAATTCCTTTTTTATAGAGTTCGAGCCCACAACTCAAGGCCGTTTGGCCACCAAACGCCAATATTAAACCATCAGGGGTTTCTTTTTGTATAACCTGTTCTACAAAATAAGCATGTATAGGTAAAAGATAAACCTTATCGGCTATTCCTTCGGAAGTTTGGACTGTGGCAACATTAGGATTAATTAGGACGGTAAAAATTCCTTCCTCTCTAATGGCTTTTAATGCTTGAGTTCCAGAGTAATCAAATTCACCAGCTTCTCCAATTTTCAATGCACCTGAACCTATTAGAAGAACTTTCTTAATTTTCATTGGATCCTTTAATTAGATCAATAAAATAATCAAACAAAAATTCAGTATCATTTGTACCTCCAAAAGCTTCAGGGTGAAATTGCACAGAAAAAAAAGGGGTTTTTGTATGTATAATACCCTCGCAACTTTGATCATTTAGATTTTTGAAGAATATTTTCCATTGATCAGGAATTATTTTGGAATCAATCACATAACCATGGTTTTGTGAGGTTATGTACGCTTTATTGGTAGCACTCAATATTACTGGTTGATTATAGCTTCTATGACCATATTTAAGTTTTCTCGTTATAGAGCCTGTGGATACACCGAGTAGTTGATTACCAAGGCAAATGCCAAAAACAGGCTTATTCCATCTTAATGCTTTTCTAAGATGTAGAATAGTTTCTTGGTACTCATTAGGATTTCCAGGTCCATTGGAAAGAAAGATTCCGTCATAATATTTTTCCTTAGTAAAATCATAATTACAAGGTACACGAATAATTGAACAATTTCGTATAAGCAAACATCGTAGAATGTTATTTTTTACTCCACAATCAACCAGTAATATTTTGTATCGACCATTTCCATAAATAATTTTTTCTTTAATGGATATCTTCTCATTTTCTTTGCTGGAATCGAAAAAGGTAATGTTTTTCTCAAAACAGAAGATTTTTCCAAGCATAGTCCCTCGTTTTCTAAGTATTTTTGTTAAGCATCTAGTATCCAATCCATAAAGACCTGGAACTTTATATTCTTTTAACCAATTGGATAGATTTTTAAACATTTTCCCATTAATATGGGAATAATCTGAAACAATCAAACCTGAAACATGAACTTTATTTGATTCATAAAATCTAGAGATCAATTTTTTGGATAAGGGAGAACTAGGTACCCCATAGTTTCCTATACTAGGATAAGTAAAAAGTAAGATTTGACCAAAATAGGAAGGATCTGTTAAGCTTTCCACATATCCAGTCATAGGAGTATTAAAAACTACTTCACCATAAGAAGATATAGGAGCGCCTAAATGATATGCTTCATATTTTTCTCCATTTTCTATATGAAGAAAAGCAATTTTTTTTTTCATTTTAGGATTCCAAAGAACGGACCAGTTTTTTTATAAATAATTTTACATTATCTTTTGTTAGATTTAGGGGAGGGAATAATCTTAAAACGTAAGGATCATAAGAAAATCCAACAAATACTTTTTCCTGATTTATCAGAACTTCTATTAATTTTTTTACAGGGAAATTAAACCGTAATCCTATCATGAATCCCCGACCTCTTATTTCCTCAATATGAGGAATATCTTGCAAGTGTTTCAATAATTCTTCTCCGATTATTTTAACGTTTTTTAAAAGGTTTTCGTTTTTAATAACTTCCAAAACAGAAATAGCAGCTACACAAGCTAAATAATTTCCTCCAAAAGTACTGCCTAACATTCCATTAAATTCTTCAAATTTTGGGTTGATAAGGACCCCACCAATCGGAAACCCATTTCCCATACCTTTAGCTAAAGATATAAGATCTGGATTTACTCCAGATCGCTGATGTGCAAAAAAATCTCCAGTTCTGCCATATCCACTTTGGATTTCATCCAGTATGAAAACGGTTTCATAATATCTGCACATATTTTGTATTTCACGTAAAAAAAAATCTCCAGGATCAATTATTCCAGAGATTCCTTGTATTCCTTCAGTAATAAGAGCACAAACGTTCCTTTTTCTTAATTCTTTTTCCACAGATAACAAATCTTTATAGTTTAAAAAAACTACTTCATGCTTAGAATTGAATGGGGCTAAAATTTTTGTATTGTCCGTAATAGATGTTGAGCCGCTTGTTCGACCATGAAAAGAACCCTTAAAAGCTATGATCTTTTTTTTTCTGTTATGAAACGAAGCAATTTTAAGAGCATTTTCTATAGATTCAGTACCAGAATTGCATAAAAAAAGTTTATAATCTTCATAACCAGATACATCACAAAGTAATTCTGATAATCTTTCCTGATTAGAGATGTTAACATAATTTGAATAGAAAGTAATTTTATTTATTTGGTCCTGTAAAGCTTTTATATAATGTGAATGTAAGTGCCCAATTGAAACCACAGCATGTCCACCATAAAAATCTAAATACCTTTGTCCATTTTCGTCAAATAAGTGGAACCCAGAACCTTTTATTAATTCTATAGGAATAGAATTATAAACGTTGAATAATCTTTGGTGGATCATGTTCTAAAATAGTGAAGGTTTTAATTTGAGGCCACAATCCTCTTCCCATCCTTGCATGATGTTCATGTTTTGTACAGCTTGACCTGAAGAACCTTTTAAAAGGTTATCAATTATGGATGTTATGATAATTTTTCCATTTTTCAAAGATAAATGTAAAAAACATTTATTAGTGCCTATTACCTGCTTTAAATCTAGTTCTCTTTCTGAGAGAGAAACAAATGGATGTTTTTTATAATAACTCTGATATAGATCTTTATTCTCATCTAGAGAATAAAGGGAATCGGTATAAACTGTTGAAATAATTCCTCTAGAAAAATTACCTCTATAAGGCACTAGAAAAATTTCTTTCTGAAAAGATTTTTGGTATCGATGAATTACTTCTCTAATCTCATTTAAATGATGATGGATAAAAATATTGTAAGAGGAAATGTTATTATTTCTCCAGCTAAAATGAATTTTTTCATTTAGAGCCTTTCCTGCTCCAGTAGATCCAGTAATAGCACTTATATGAATATCACTTTTCAAACATTGAGCATAGGCTAGAGGCAAAATCGCTATCTGAATAGCTGTTGCAAAACAACCAGGATTTGCAACAGATATAGCCTTTCTAATTATAGACCTTTGTTGTTCTGGTAATCCATAGATAAATGATCGCATTCCAAATGCAGAATGTTCGATTAATCTAAAATCATTACTTAAATCTATCACATTTGAGCGATCAGCTATATTTTTTATAGCTTCTCTGGAAGTTCCAGGATGGAGGCATAGAAAAACGACATCAACATCTTCATCTAATTTTTTAGTGAATTTAATTTCAGTTTCCCCAAGTAAATCAAAGTGAACTGAATAAAGAGGATTTTCGAACTCCCTAACACTTACTACGCTAGTGAGATCCACTCTTGGATGAGATAAGAGTAACCTAATCAATTCTCCAGCAGTATAACCTGCTCCTCCTATAATGCCAGTTTTAATCATTTAATGCTGTGATAAATTTTCATCTGATTTCCAAAAATTTTGGTGAACCCTTTCACATCTTTTTCAGACCATTCATAGTTCATTTCTCCATACTGTGCAACTTTAGATTGCATCATGTCAAATTCAGAACAAATACCAACTAATTCAAATCTATATGGATGTAAAAGTACAGTTACTTTTCCGCTTACTCTTTTTTGACTATTCTGTAGAAAAGCTTCAATATTTCTCATTACTGGATCTAGATATTGGGCTTCATGCAATAAAGTTCCATAGGAATTAGCTAATTGATCTTTCCAATATATTTGCCATTTTGTCAAAACATGCTTTTCAATAAATTGATGAGCTTTAATAATAATTAAAGCTGCTGGAGCTTCGAAGGCTACTTTACCTTTAATACCAAGAATAGTATCTCCTACATGAAACTCTCTTCCTATAGCGAAGGAAGAAGAAATTTCTCCTAATTTAAGAATGTTTTCCACAGGATTTCCCTCCCTTTTATTAAGAGAGACAAACTCTCCTTTTTCAAATCCTAATTCTATTTTCTCCTTATTAGTTTTCCTTAAAGGAGTCGGATAAGCTTCTTCTGGAATATTTTTACTCGAATTGAGAGTTTCAGCTCCCCCTATGCTAGTTCCCCAAATACCCTTATTTATAGAATATTTGGATTTCTCTCTGGCGATTTCTAGACCTTTTTTTTGCAGATATTTTATTTCTTCTTTTCTAGAAAGTTTGTTCTCTCTTATGGGAGAAAGAATAACTTTCTCTGGACAAAGTATTTGAAAAGCTAAATCGAAGCGGATTTGATCATTCCCAGCTCCAGTACTTCCATGTGCAATAGCGTTAGCTTTTATAGAATTAGCGTATTCTGCAATTTTTATGGCTTGGAAAAATCTTTCTGAACTAACTGAAAGTGGATATGTATTATTTTTTAATACATTGCCAAATATTAGGTATTTTACACCTCTACAATAATACTCTTTGGTTGCTTCAATGTTTTGGTGATATTTAGCTCCTATTTGGAACGCTCTATTTTCAATGTTTTTTAGTTCTTCTTTAGAAAACCCTCCAGTATTAACCATAGCAGTATGCACTTCATATCCTTCTTCAAGGAGAAATTTCAAGCAGTACGAAGTATCTAATCCCCCACTATAAGCTAAGACTACCTTATTTTCTCTCTTTTCTTCCTTATTTTTAGGATTATATAATAAGCCTGTGCATAAACACATTCTTTTTTTATTTCGCAGGAGTATGTCATAATTTGTGCAACTTTTACATCCTTTCCAAAAATTTTCATCTTGTGTAAGCTGGTTAAATGATACAGGAACAAAACCTAATTCCGTATTTATTTTAAATACAGAGGAATTCGTGGTTATGCTAAATATTTTAGCTTTCGGAAATTTTTTTATAGAAAGTTTAAAAATTTCATATTTAATGGATTTTGCTAATCCTTTATGTCTGAATGGAGGAAATACGATTAGTCCAGAATTCGCTACAAATTGTTTTTTCTGAAAGACTTCAATATAACCGAATCCAGCAATCTGCTTATCATAAAAAGCCATTACCGCATCCCCATTTATTATTTTAGTTTTAATATATTCAGGATCTCTTTTAGAGATTCCTGTACCTCTTATCCTTGCAGAATCCTTTATTTGCGAACATATTAAAGAAATATATTTAGAATCATCAGGGGTGGCTATTCTTATTTCTACCATAAATTAGTTAATTTTAAAAAATACAAATATTCGTCTAATTTTTTTTTTATATGAATAAACTGAAACCTAAGGTTTTTTATTTTTTCGTTTGAATAAAGCCCTTTATATGGAAATTTCTGAATTTTCTACAAGAGAGAGAGTAGCTTTTTTAGATAAAGTAGGGAGTTCTTTGCTGTATGAAAAAAATCCTTCAAGGAAATATTTTCACTGTTGAGAATATAACGTTCAACAAAATGATTTTCCTCCATTAATTGGATACAACATTTAGCAACATCCATAGCAGATACGAAACTATTCATTCCCTTTAAACGAAGATCTTTTTTCATTTATACACAACCAAAGAAAAATGGATCTAGGATAATACTTGGTAAACAATTACCACGTTTAAGCCTTCACAAACTTCCATTTAAGAAAAAAATTAGATTTCCCATAATAAGAATGCTCATCTTACTCAAAAGAAAAAAAAAAGAATCTTCTGTTATGAATCTAAGGTTAATGTGGAACTTATATAACAAAATTTTTTTACCCCATTATTTAGGCAAATGTTAGACGTTCCTTCTATGTTTATTTTCTCTAAAAGTTCGATGTCTTTTTTATATTTAGAAAAAGCTATGATCTCTTATGCGTGAGACCCATTAATGCCTGAACCCATTCAACTTTTTCCAAAAATTTATTTAAAAGAAAATTATCTAAACAGGTATTTTTTTTTTCTTTAAAGCGCGATATTCCTTTTTGGAGAAGATTTAACAAAATATAACTACCTACAGAACTTTCTACTACCGTAACAAAGACCATTATCCTTCAATTCTTCGAAGAGGATAATTTTTATTTAGAAAATGACATATAGCGACAGAAAGCCCGTCGCTAGCATCAAAATTTTTTTGAGGAAAATTTTCCCCTTTAAAAAAAAACTTTAACATTTCATAAACTTGTTTTTTGGAAGCATCTCCTCTTCCAGAGAGTGCCATTTTTACTGTTCTAGGGGAATATTCAACAACTGACAAATTTCTATATAAACCTGCAGCAATCACTACAGCCTGGGCACGTACGAGTTTCAACATAGATTGAATATTTTCTCCTAAAAATGGAGCTTCAATAGCTAACTCATTAGGATGAAAAGCATCTATTAGGGAAAGAGTTTTTTCGAAAATTTTTTTTAACCTAGAATTAGGTTTTGTTAATCTACCTAAAAAAAGTTCTTCAATAAGAAGTAATTCAATTTTTTTATTAACTTTAATTAATCCAAATCCAATCACGTAGTGACTGGGATCAATGCCTAAAATGATCTCTTTTCTTCTCAATAAGCTCTAGCAAAAAGGACCCTTTGTTTCGAAATGTTCCCTGAATAAATACAATGCCCAGATTCTTTTGGCATTCCGATCGGAATGCAACGAATAGTTGCTCCAGTTTCTAATTTTATTTTTCTCTCGGTTGTGTAACTTCCATCCCAATGAGCTAAAAGTAACCCTCCTTTTTCCTCTAGAATTTTTTTGAATTCTTCATAATTATTCACACATCTTATAGATCTCTCTCTCCGAGAGAAAGCTCTCTGATAGAGATCTTTTTGTATCCGTTTTAGAACATCAGGAATATATGTGTCTAAACATTCTAGAGATAATTTTTTTTTTTGCAAAGTATCTCGGCGGAAAAGTTCAACTGTTCCTTTTTCCAAATCTTTGGGACCAATTACGACTCGTAATGGAATTCCTTTCATATCATATTCGTTAAATTTCCATCCTGGACTATAAGAATTTCTGTCATCTATGAGGACGCTAATCTTTTGATATTTAAGTAAAGACTTTATGGAATAAACTATGCGAGAGATTTCTTTTAACTGGAAACAGTTTTTATAAACTGGGATAATAACCACCTTAATAGGAGCTAAACTAGGAGGCAAAACGAGACCTTTATCATCCGAATGAGTCATTATTAGGGCCCCTATTAAACGAGTAGATACACCCCAAGATGTAGCCCAAGCATATTCTTTTATACCATATTTATTGATAAATTTTACATTAAAGGACCTAGAAAAATTTTGTCCTAAAAAATGGGAAGTTGCAGCTTGCAAAGCTTTATTATCTTGCATAATCGTTTCAAGACAATAAGTTTCTTCAGCTCCAGAAAAACGTTCTAAAGGGGTTTTAATTCCTTTAATTACTGGAATAGCCAGGAAATTTTCTATAAAATCTTTATAGATTTCGAGTATTTTTTGAGCTTCTCTGATAGCTTCTTCTCTAGAAGAATGAGCCGTGTGGCCTTCTTGCCAAAGAAATTCAGAAGTTCTTAAAAAGAAGCGTGGTTTCATTTCCCAACGCACAACATTGGTCCATTGATTGAGCAAGATGGGTAAATCTCGATAGGATTTAATCCAACGTCTGTAAGTGTTCCAAATAATAGATTCTGAAGTAGGTCTCACCACAAGTTCTTCTTCAAGCTTAGAATTCGGGTCGATAATTATTTCGCTTTTATTTTTTTTTAACCTATAATGAGTAACTATAGCACACTCTTTAGAAAAACCTTTTGCATGAGCAGCTTCCTTTAAAAAATTGGATTTAGGAATAAATAAAGGGAAATAGACATTTTCATGTCCTGTGGATTTTAACCTTTTGTCAAGTTCATCTTGAATTTTTTCCCATATGTTAAGTCCGTATGGTTTAATAATCATACATCCTCGTATACCAGAATTTTCTGCTAAACCAGATGCAGAAACCAGGTCATTATACCACTTAGAATAATTTTCAGAACGGGGGGTAATCATAAAAGTCAATAAATTTGGCTGAGCCACCACAAAATTTTAAAATTATGGAAAAAATTCAAAAGAATCATTTAAAAATCTACAATTCGCTTAGTGGAAAGAAGGAATCATTTAAACCAAAAAATTATGATTACGTCAAAATGTATGTTTGTGGTCCAACTGTTTACGGTTATATCCATTTAGGAAATTGTAGAACATTTATTTTCTTTGATCTTGTATTCAGATATCTTAAACATTTGGGATATAAAGTACGTTATGTACGTAACATAACTGATGTAGGACATCTGGAAAATGACTCAGATTATGGAGAAGACAAAATTGCTAAAAAGTCTAAGATGGAAAAACTTGAAATAATGGAAATTATTCAAAAATATAGTATGGATTTTTATCAAAATTTAAGTTTTTTTAATGTGCTGCCTCCTAGCATAGAACCCTATGCTAGGAGTCATATCATGGAACAAATTGAATGGATAAAAAAGCTTCTGGAAAAAGAACTGGCATATGAAGTAAACGGTTCAGTTTATTTCGAAATAAAGGCTTATGAAAGATGGTATCACTATGGAGTTTTAAGTAAGAGAAAAAAAGAAATTACTAAAAGTCGTTTGTCTTTAAGAAAACAAGAAGAAAAGTTCAATACTGAAGATTTTGCGCTGTGGAAAAAAGCCAACTCAAAATATAGTATGAGTTGGCCTTCCCCTTGGGGGTTGGGATTCCCAGGATGGCATACAGAATGTGCTGTAATGAGTACAAAATATTTAGGAGAAAGTTTTGATATCCATGGGGGAGGAATGGATTTAAAGTTCCCGCATCATGAATGCGAAATAGCTCAAATACAAGGACTTTATGGTAAGTCTCCAGTAAAATATTGGATGCACACCAACTTGCTAACTATCAAAGGACAAAAAATGAGCAAGAAAACTGGGAATATATTCCTTCCTAAAACTCTCTTTAAAAGAATTCATCCTAGTATTATTCGTTTTTTTCTTCTAAAAACTCATTACCGAACCCAATTAGATTTTTCTTATGATACCCTTTTTTCTGCAGAAAGGTCTTATTATAGACTGAGAGACTCATTTAAAGTTTTGAAAAACTTGCCAAGTGGCAAAAAATCTACTTTTGATGTTCACTCTTGGAGTGAAAAATGTTATAAAGCAATAGATGATGATTTTAATAGTCCAATGCTAATTATGCTTCTTTTTGAAGCAGTTAGTAACATAGAGAAAAAACCAGAACTCGTAGAAGAGGACTTAATTCTCTTAAAAAAAACAATGAATGACTTTTTTTTTAAAGTTCTAGGTTTAGAACTGATAGATGAAAATCATCCTATAATTTACGATTATTCCAAAAATTTAATTGAACTAATCATTCAAGTTAGAAATAGGGCAAGATTTGAAAAAAAATGGGATTTATCAGATTATATACGTTTTGAGATGTCTCGTTTGGGAATTCGTTTGAAAGATGGGAAAGAAAGCACACAAGTTGAAATTGTGTAGAGAAGAAGACTATTCAATAAATGGAGTAATTCCCAGGTCATATTTTAATTTTCTTAAAAAAATACTATCTATTTTCAAACCCTTCTTAGAAATGAACATTAATTTTATTTTTTTACTATTAATTTTTATGGAAAATTTTTTATTTCCGTTTTTTATTATAGTTTTTAACTGCGTTATCATACCTTCATTAAGTTTATCCACATTTATTAGAATCATTAAACTATTTGTCATATTTTCTAATACAGACTGCAAAAGCTGTATATGAAGGATTCTAAAATAAATTTCCCCATTTTGTTTTTGTATTGGAATAGTCTTAAGGTGAATAAGAGCATTTTTCTTAATAAGAGGTATATATTTTAAATATTCTTCTCCAAAAAGACGGAACTCTCTGCATCCTTTATGATCTTCTAAAGAAAATAGACCATATCTATTACCAGTTTTATTAGATATTTTCTTTTCGCAATTTTGAATAATTCCACAGACATTAAGTAATTTACCAATTAAATTATTTTTATTCTGATTTCTCTCACACAAAGAGACATAATTTTTTATTTCATACTCTATTGGATTAGAAGTAATATAAATACCTAAAACTTCTTTTTCTTTGGTTAATTTTATTATTTTAGGCCAAGGTTTGCAATATGGCAAAATTGGCTCTGAATTTTTTTTAAGAGAATTCTTCCTATTTTTTATCCCAAATATGATAATTTTTTCTAGTGTTTTTTCTTCATGAAAATATTGTGCACAGTTAATATTTTCAAAACAATCAAAAGCTCCTGCTAAAATAAAATTTTCCAAAACTTTTTTACTTAAATATATTCGCTTAACAAAATCGAATATTGAAGTATATACACCGTTTTTTTTTCTTTCCTGGACTATTTCCGATAGGACTGATCTTCCTATACCTTTAATAGCTCCCATGCCAAAACGAATTTCTCCATGTTTGGTAACTGTAAAAGCATAATCACTTTCATTGATATCAGGTCTTAAAACGGGGATTCCCAACCTTCTACATTCTTCCATAAAAAGAGTTATTTCTTTTAGGTTGTTCAAATTATTACTCAATACAGAAGCCATGTATTCTTCTGGAAAATGTGCTTTTAAATAAGCTGTCTCGAAAGCAATATAAGCGTAACAAGTGGAATGAGATTTATTGAAGGCATAATAGGAGAAGTATTCCCAATCTTTCCAAATTTTCTCTAAAATTTTTTGAGGATAACCTTTTCTTTTTGCTCCCTCAATAAATCGTTCTTTCATTTTGTCCAGTATGTTTTTTTGTTTTTTCCCTATAGCTTTTCGTAAAAGGTCTGCTTGACCTTTGCTAAACTCGGCAAGTTTCTCAGCTAGAAGCATAACTTGTTCTTGATAAATAGTAATACCGTAAGTATTACTTAAGAATTCTTCCATTGCAAGAAGATCATAAGTTATCGGCTCCAATCCGTGTTTTCTTGCTATAAAATTTGGAATATATTGCATAGGACCTGGGCGATATAATGCATTCATGGCAATCAGGTCATCAAATGTATCAGGCTTAAGTTTTCTAAGATACTTTCGCATTCCGATAGATTCGTATTGGAAAACTGCTACAGTTTCCCCTTTTTTAAAAAGTTTGTAAGTTTCTATATCATCTAAAGGAAAATAATCTAATTCAGGATTATTTTTTTTTATTAGGTTCAAAGCATCTTTAATAATAGTTAAAGTTTTTAATCCAAGAAAGTCCATTTTAAGAAGTCCTACACTTTCTACAACTTCGTTATCAAATTGAGTAACTAGCAAGTCAGAATCCTTAGATACTGGGATAAGTTCTCTTATATCTGAAGGTGCAATAATAATACCACAAGCATGTATTCCTGTATTTCGGATAGATCCTTCAATAATCTTAGCTTGACGAAGTGTTAAAGCTTCTAATCCAGAATTTTCGTAGATTTTTCTAATCTTTATGACATTTTTTATTTCACTCTTAAAGAGGTTTAGAGAATAAATATTTTCTGATTCTGAAAATAGCCTTTTTAAGGAAATATTTGGGATCATTTTGGTTATTCTATCTACATCAGATAAAGGCAACCCTAGAACTCGTGCAGTATCTCGTATCGATAATTTTGATGCCATAGTACCATACGTCATAATATGAGCCACTTGAGCAGTACCATATTTTTCTACAACCCATTTGATAATTTTATCTCGGCCTCTATCATCAAAATCTATATCAATATCTGGCATCGAAACCCTATCTGGATTCAAAAAACGCTCGAAAAGTAAACCGTATTTAATTGGATCTATATCCGTAATCCCTATACAGTAAGCAACTACGGATCCAGCAACAGATCCTCTTCCAGGACCTACAGAAACGCCCATTTTTCTAGCTTGAGATGTAAAATCCTGTACTATAAGAAAATAACCTGGATAACCAGTTTTTTTGATAATATCTAACTCTAAGTCTATACGAGTTTTTATAGAACTAGTAATTTTACCGTAACGGTACTTAATACTCTTATAAGCAAGGTGTTTCAAAAAAGCGTTAGGGTCTTTAAAAGATTTTGTCATTTGGAACTTAGGAAGTAAAATATTCTGCAAAATATCATAGTCCTCTACCTTTTCAACAAGCTCCTCTAAATAATTGAAAGATTCAGGAACATCTGAAAAAATATTTTCTATTTGTTTTGATGTTTTTAAAAAGAATTCCTTATTTGTGAATCCAAATCTAAACCCTTTACCCTTTCCTATAGGTGTAGACAATTTTTCTCCTTTGCGTACGCAAAGTAAAATATCTTGCGCATCAGAATCTTTTTTTTCAATATAAAAAATATTATTTTGCGCAAGATATTTTACTTTATATTTTTTTGCTAATTTAAGTAAAATTTTATTAACGTAATCTTCTTCTTCAGAACCATGTCTAAGTAATTCTACATAAAAATCTGACCCGAAACATTCGTGCCACCATGAAAAAACTTTTTCTGCCTCTATAGAACCTCTATTCAAGATTGTAGATGGAATTTCAGAATTTATATCTCCACTAAGAGCTATAAGTTCTTCTTTGTAAATTTTAATAATGCTTTTGCTAACCTTGGGGATTCCAAAGGAATACCCATCTGTAAATCCATAAGAACTGATCTTTGATAAGTTCTGAAATCCTCTTTTATTTTTAGCTAAAAGTACTTGAGGATAATATTTTTCTGAATTTTTTATTTCTATAAAAACTTCACACCCAACAACTCCTTTAATGTTTCTCTTCCCATACTTTTTAGATTTTTCATTATACTTATTTATTTCAGTATTAGCTAATCGAATAGATTCCATAAAATAAGCAACACCCATCATATTTCCATAATCTGTAATTCCTACAGCTGGCATATTTTGTTCAACTGCTCTGTTAACTAAGGATCTTACATCTATAGTAGAACACAGAATCGAAAAACAAGTATGATTATGCAAGTGAGAAAAATTCTTTGCGTATAGAAGTTCATTAGATGTTTCAGATTCTATTTTTATTTCCCTTTTAAAAAAGATAGGGAAGAAGGAAGAATCAATAAATTCTTTTTGCTTTTTTTTAAATTTTTCAAGCAATTTAATACCAAATACTACGAAAGATAGAACTCCTATGCGGATTAGTTCAAAAAAACATTTTGAGGTAGCCGTTACATCATGAATAGCGTTATGGGTTAAAGAAAGTTCCTTTCTGAAAAGTTTTTGATAAAGTTCTTTAAGAGTAGGCCATTTATTCCTTCTCAAACTAGGAATAGCCTTTTTAGTATCAATGAGGATTTTCTTAAAAATGGAAGTTTTAATATTTTTTCTAAAAAATTCACTATAAACAACATTTATATCAAATTCTATATTGTGCCCAATAATAAATTTACTCTTTTCTAGAGTTTGCTCTAAACAATTTAAAACAAAAAAAAGATCTTCCCCCTCTGACTTAGCTTTTTCAGTCGTTATCCCATGTATTTTTGTAGAATTAAAAGGAATGTCAAAACCTGAAGGTTTAACAAAAAAATTCTTAAACTCAACTAGTCCTCCAAAAGGATTATAACATTGCCAAGCAATTTGTACTATACGAGTATTTTTAGGTAAACCTGTAGTTTCAGTATCTAAAATAACATACATAAGAAAAAACAGTGAAGTGGACATTATCGGATTCGAACCGATGCCCCTACTCTGTCAAAGTAAGACTCTAAACCATCTGAGCTAAATGTCCCATCTTTTAATCACTTTTATAAGCTTTGATAAAACGAGCAACCACCTACCATTTTTGTGTACAATACTATTAGTATAGGCTTTCCTTTGCTTTTTTTAGCTATTTCCCATGAGTTAATAACGCATGAAATGTCATGTGCTTGAAGTTCTTCGATGACCTCCCACCCAAAAAATTTTTCTTTTACTGTTCTATCATTTATTCCATTGCGATAAGCAATATCGATTACTGCTGCCTCCCAAATTTTCCCTTCATTTAACCCATGTAAGCTGTATTGATTTAGTTTTTTAGCTAATGACGCACCTACAGAGCCTTGTCCTCGAATTGCACAAGATGCCTTTAATTTTCTATTCAGTTCTCTTATAGAGAAAAATCCTATCAATGCGCTATAATATACTGGGTAAATATGAAGGAATACTCCTTTCATACAAAAAATATTTGGATTCTGTCTAAGAACTTGCCAATACATAGCAATAAAGTATTCCACACATACTAAAGCCCATACAGTATGTCCTGAATTAGAACGTAAGATATCTCTTCTTATTTGTGTACTAACTCTATTAAGTTGTTTAATTTCTGACATTAATTTAAGAAAAATTATGAAGAAAATAAAAAATACATTGAAAATCTGTATAAATAATAGAAAAGCTTCTTTTGAATATGAATTCATTGAAGAATATATTGCTGGTATCCAATTATTAGGAACTGAAATAAAATCCATTAGACAAAATAAAGCAAGTCTTTCCGAAAGCTTTTGTAAAATTAAAAATGGGGAATTGTATGCTATTAATATATACATTTCAGAGTATAGAGCTGATGTAAATCATCTACCTAATAGAGATAGAAAACTTCTTTTGAAGAAAAAGGAATTAATAAAAATTAGTAAAAAATCAGAAAAGTCTGGACTAACAATTATTCCGAATAAATTATTTATCAATCAAAAAGGATATGCTAAACTTCAAATATTCCTGGCAAAAGGTAGAAAAATATATGATAAACGGGAAGTTATCAAGAAAAGAGAAAATGAACGTCACTCGTTCTAGATTTTGTCATTATAAGAAATGTTAATACTTAACTCATATAAAAGAAGAATAGGGAAAGCATGTTTTCTATATGTACGCAAAAAATTTTTATTAATTAATCCAATTTTAGAAAAAAAATAGACAAAAATTGGTAGAAGTACCATCTAAAGTGTAGATTGTATAATGGTATTAACATCATAGGATAAATCAAAAACGTTTTTTAAAATAGGACTTCCTTTGAATACATAGGCAAATTGAATGGTCATTGGAGAGAGAACGAAATATCCAAAAAGTATGCCAAACAATAAGAGTAAAGAAGTTGTTCTAAAAATTTTTAGAACAAAACTTTTTTCTTTCTACCTGGTTCAATAAACCTCCATACTCCTTTAAATTGACCAAAAAGCCATCTGTTTTGAAGATGCAAATCCTCAGGCAATATAAATTTTTTTTCAATATCCTAAAAAAACGATAAGTAACAAACTTAGATTTAGCTGGTGCCAAAATAATCTTATCGAAGAAGAGTTCTTTATTTAACAGTCATGCCTAATAGACAGCGAATAATACGCTTTCTAAGAACTTCGATATGAGACATAAAAGACATTAAGGACATTTTTTAAAAATTACGTAGATCCTTAACAAAAAATCTCTAGGATTTCATACTCGTCCTCCATTAGGTGAGCTATATCCCCAACTTTCTTACCCAATAGGCCTGAATAAATGGGAGAATTTACCGAAATTATCCCAATTTTAAGATTAGACTCCTCTTCTGGAACTAAGGTGTAAATAACCTTACACCCATAATTAAGCTTTTTTATTTTTATCCTAGATAGGATAGAAACCTTGGATTCATCCATTTTATAAACGTCTATAATCTTTGCTTTAGCAAGGCTTTTTTTTAGTGAAGCAATACGTGCTTCTAAAAATTCTTGATCTTCTTTAGCTGCATCATATTCAGCGTTTTCTGAAATATCTCCTTTATCCCTAGCTTCAGTTATTTTTATGGAAATATTTCCACGCTCTATATTCTCTAATTTTTCAATTTCTTCTTTAAGTTTTTTAACTCCTTCCTTAGTTACATATTTTTTCATTATTTTTTGACACTATGTAAAATAATTGTTTTTTCATCCTTCCAGCCTTCTTCTTATGAAGAACTTTTCTTTTAGATAGTTTATCTATCATAGAAATTGTTTTTCGAAAACAATAATCCAAGTTATTCCTATTTTCCTCTTTTTTAAGTTTTTTTATTGCTGTTCGTATAGATTTAAAATAATATCTGTTTCGAACACGAATTTTTTTATTTTTTAAAACTGAAGAATTATTTGCCATTACAAAAATGTATTAAAGCAGCCCATAGGGGAATCGAACCCCTCTTTTCAGAATGAAAATCTGATGTCCTAACCAATAGACGAATGGGCCAAGATTTAATTACCAAACCCAAAATAACGCAAATCATTCCAAAAATGGGTATATGATTTTTCAACTACTTCAGGTTTTCCTATATTAATAGACTCTCTAAGAGAGAAAGGAGCAAACGACATAGCTATTCTATGATCCTCGTAAGTTTTTATTAAAAAAAGATTTTCTTTCTTGAATTCAAAACCAAGAATTTGGAAGGAATTTTCGGTAAAAATAGATAGGACGCCTAGCTTAAATAGCTCCTTTTGCAAGGCTTTAAGCCTATTAGTTTCTTTAATTTTTAGTGTTTCAAGGCCTATTAAAACACATTTTCTGCGTAAAATAGCACAAGTAACTGCAATAGTTTGAGCAATATCAGGCATAGAATTTAGGTTTAGTTCTAAAAAAGTATGGAGAAAGTTATTTATTTTACTACTTAATATCATTTTGCCATTCGTGAAAATGGTATTTATTCCGAAATATTTTTTATATATTTTTGCAACAAAACTATCTCCTTGATAGCTTTTTTCTTCATAGGAACTCATTCTAATTTTGCCTTGTTTATAAATAGCAGACAAAGCATAGTAATAGGATGCAGAACTCCAATCAGACTCTACAGAAAAAACTTTCCGATTCAGTTTTTTAGTGGTATTTATACAAATAAAGTTTTTCATCCAATAGATTTTTATCCCAGTTTTCTTCAAAAGATTCAAAGTCATTTGAACATAAGGGTATGAAGTTATCTTTTCCAGAGAAAATAAAAGTTTTAATCCCTTTTCCAGGCGCGAACCTATTAACATAAGTGCGCTTATATATTGGCTGCTAATTTTAGGATCTATTTGGACAGACCATCCAGATATTTTTTTCCCACATATTTTAAGTGGAGGGAATCCCTCTTTTTCTAAAAAAAAAATCCGAGACCCCAAGGTTCTTAAAGAATTCACCAAAACTGAAATAGGTCTTTGTTTCATTCTATTGGAACCAGTTAAAATAATTTCACTCCCATCTTTAATAGAAAAATAAGATGTCAAAAAACGCATAGACGTTCCAGCATGTTCTATGTTAATTAAGGATTTTGAGTTTTTTAAAGCTCTTATTAAGATAAGAGTATCAGAAGCGTGGGAAAGATTATCAATTTTTATTTTATCTGTATAAATAGCTTGAAGAAGGAGTAACCTATTAGATTCACTTTTAGATCCTGTTATAACTATATAACCATATATGTTTGGATCCTTTTTACAAATTTTTAAAATAAAACACATATGAATAAACTAAAAGTAGCCATTCAAAAATCAGGAAGGCTTTATGATGATTCTCTTAAACTTCTTAAAGAATGTGGGATAAATATACAATTCAGAAAGAATCAATTAAAAGCTTTTGCGTTAAATTTTCCTTTGGAAATTTTTTTTATAAGGGATGATGATATTCCACAATATCTAGAGGATAGTATAGCAGATCTTGGAATAGTGGGCTATAATATTTTTTCGGAAAAAAGGAAAAGAATACAAGTTAAAGAAAGACTAGGTTTTGGCAAATGTCGCTTGTCTCTAGCTATTCCTAGACAACTAAATTATAGAGGAATCAAAGACCTAAACGGAAAGAGAATTACCACAAGTTATCCTATTCTTGTTCAAGAATTTCTGACAAAGCATCGTCTGAATGCAGAAATTCAAGAAATAAGCGGTTCAGTAGAACTAACTCCTAGTATTGGGTTATCCTATGGCATTTGTGATTTAGTAAGCAGTGGATCTACACTATTCATGAATGGACTAAAAGAAGTGGAGACTCTCTTGCAATCAGAGGCTATATTAGCTTCCTCTATGCTGCTAGAGGAAGATCCAATAGGAAAAAAACTAATGAAAGAACTTCTTTTTCGAATAAGAGCTGTAATAAATGCTAAAAATAATAAATACATATTATTGAATGCTCCTATAAATAAATTAGATAAAATAATGTTGTACTTACCTAAAAATCTAACTCTATCTCCATTTTTATTAAATTATCAATTTTGTGTAATACATACAGTAATTAGCGAAAAGGACTTTTGGAGAGTGGCTGAAAATTTAAAAATTTTTGGTGTTTTTAATATTCTCGTTATGCCGATCGAAAAAATTATTTATTAAGAAATTTTAGAATAGAGAAGAATTAATAAAATTATGGAAATAAAAACCTATCCTAATCCCACTTTTAAAATAAGGCCCACAAAAAATTCTCGTAGTATTTTACTCTCAAAAGTACGAGCGATTCTACAAAATGTAAAAATAAATGGGGATTATGCTCTAAAATTTTATGCAAAAAAATTTGATAGATGTTCATCCTGGAATGATATCCAGGTTCTAGAAGAAGAGATAGAAAGTTCTATAAAATTAGTATCAAAGTCTTTTAAAAAATCCATAGAACAAGCTTATAAAAATATAGAATTTTTTAACATTAATCAAATATACCATAAATTTATAAGGTTAAAATCAATTTCAGGAGTACTTTGTTGGCATAAAACCTTTCCTATAGAAAAGGTAGGACTTTATATCCCTGGAGGATCTGCTCCTTTATTTTCAACTGTTCTAATGTTAGGAATTCCTGCTAGATTAGCTCAATGTAAAAATATTATTTTATGCACCCCCTCAAATTATAGGGGAAATATTCATAATAATATTCTTTACGCTTCAAGAAGAGTAGGAATAAGAAAAATCTATAAAACAGGAGGAGCACAAGCTATTTCCGCAATGACCTATGGAACTGAAAGCATTCCTTCAGTTGATAAAATATTTGGACCTGGGAATATATTTGTTACCATTGCTAAACAAATTCTTTCCCAAGAATGTATGGTATCCATAGATATGCCAGCTGGACCAACAGAAGTTGGTATAATAGCTGATGAAATTTCTAGTATAAAATATATAACAGATGATATGATTTCTCAAGCTGAACATGGCACAGACAGCCAGATCGTGTTAATCTCACCCAAGAAATATTGGGGAGAAAGCGTAAAGAAAGAACTAAACAGAAAAATATATAATCTACCAAAGAGGTTTCTTGTTAAAGAATCCTTTAAAAAAAGTTGCATTATTCTTGTTCCTTCTTTAGAAGAAGGGATTGATATAGCCAATCAATATTCGCCAGAACATTTAATCCTAAACTTTTTGGAATCAGATAGATTTTCTGAAAAAATTATAAATGCAGGTTCTGTTTTTTTAGGAGCCTATTCTCCAGAAAGCGTTGGGGATTATGCTTCAGGTCCAAATCATGTTTTGCCCACAAAAGGGTATGCAAGAACTTTTGGGGGTTTATCAATGGATAGTTTCCTAAAAAAAATAAGTTTCCAAAAACTTTCTAAAGAAGGGTTGGAGAAAATTTCAGAAACCGTGAAAACTATGTCAGTTTCTGAAATACTTAATGCCCATGCTTTTTCTGTTCAATCTAGAATAATAAATAAAAATAATGATTAGAAAAAACATTAAGGAGCTCAGGCCATATTACTCTGCTAGGAAAGTATTTTATGGATCTTCTCATATTTTTCTAGATGCTAACGAAAATCCGATAGGTGAGGTATATCACCGTTATCCGAATCCTTTTCAAGTAGAACTTAAGAAAGA
>DASWCM010000007.1 GCA_036390115.1 Blattabacteriaceae bacterium
GACAAAATGGGACTCAATAAACTTGATATGCATTATCTAAGATTTTTATTCAACACTTCAGGCCCTGTTGGAATTGACACTATATCTATTGCGCTATCTGAGGATGTTGGCAATATTGAAGAAACAGTAGAACCTTATTTAATCAAAATTAGTTTTGTAAAGCGCACACCAAGAGGACGCGTTCTAACCGACCAAGCAAAGGAGTATTTGAGCTTTCAACATTAAACATCATAATTTATATTGACTAATTAGCATGGTATCTATATACTAACATTTATATATCAAGAATAATGGAGGTGGTATGAATAGTTATTGCTCGGTTGGAAGCATGAGAAGATAATAACTTCTCAGAGTGGATAGGTGGCAGATTGAACATTTTTTTGAGGCCCTTTCTGCTTTTTGCAGTATATAGGAAAAAGACCTCGTAAAGGAGATTAATTGCCCCTGCCACCGAAAACCATCGTGCGGCCTATAAAATTTAGTGACCGCGTATAGGAGAATGGACCAACCGGTAATATTCTACTCTGATATGTTGTAGTATTCAATAAGAGGAAAAATTTATGCGTTATATAGGTGTTGATTTACACACTAATAGTTTTACTGTTTGTTATTTAGAACAGGAAAAACCAGAGTATATTAAAACATTTCGCTTACAGGATTTAGATAATTTTATTAAAGATCTTCAAGAAACAGATGAAGTAGCTTTTGAGGCAACAGGTAATAGCTGTTTCTTCTATGATGAAGTGTCACCTTACGTTAAGCGTGCGGTAATAATTGCTCCCGGACAGTTTGAAATTGTTCGCCGTTCTGTGAACAAAACAGACAAACACGATGCAAGAGCTATTGCTTTTTTTCTAAGCAAAGATATGCTACCTGAAGCGAAATGCAAAAGCAAACAATGCCAACAGTTAGCTTCTCTTCTTAAAACAAGAGATCAGTTAGTAAAATCACGGGTATCTTTAATCAATAAAATGCATGGTCTTTTTAATTACCACGGGATCAAGATTAAAAAGGAAGTACTTACAACTAAAGTGGGATTTGAGCGTTCTATTCAGAAGCATAATTGGGAGCTTTTAGAAAAGGTCGAAATTGAAGTGATTAACAGTAATCTGGAAGTCATTCGAGAAAGTCTCAAAAAACTTGAAAAGGAAATTATAGCTTTTGCTAAACAACTTCCAGGATTTAATGGTCTCATCAGCATTAAAGGTATTGGTGCAATTTCTGCAGCAGTTTTTGTTGCAACAATTGGTGATATTAACAATTTTAGTAATCCTGAAAAACTTACAGCTTATTTTGGAGTTGTACCGCGAGTTTCTCAATCTAATCAACAGTGTACAATTGGAAGGATTACCAAACGTGGACCAAAAATAGGACGTACTTCTTTAGTGCAGTGTACTTGGATTGCTATACGTTATAGCCCTTATTTGAGAAGTTTTTACGAGCATGTGAAAAAAAAGCGTGGTGCTGCTAAGGCTATTATTGCAACTGCTAGGAAGTTTCTAACAACTATTTTCTATACTCTTAAAAACAACTGGGTTTTCAAAGATTTTACAAAATTTGAATTTTTTACTGGACAGCAATCATAGGAGAATTAAATATGTGAAGCTCTAGGCTCTGTGGACAAAAAATATGAAGAGGGAGAAAAAAAGTGGTAGTTTAACCAAATGAACATAAAAATGGAGAAACTACCGAATGGAATATTATATAAAAGAAAGAAATTGGAAACAAATTTTAGAATTCATAAAAGGCATAAAAGGAATGCATAGTAAAGACGAAAAACGTTTAAGAATATTCATAGAAGCAGTGTGGTATATGGCGCGAAGTGGTTGCCAATGGCGACTTTTGCCGAAAATCTATGGCAATTACAGAAGTATACACAAACGATTTAAGAGATGGTGCGAAAGGGGTATTTGGAAAAATTTATTGGAGTACACAAAACAAGAGCCAGATTTAGAAGCCGTCATAATCGACGGTACGATCATTAGAGCCCATCCATGTTCAGCTGGATATACAAAAGATTCGAAGGATCAAGAGGCTTTAGGGCGAAGTAAAGGTGGCTTTACGACTAAAATTCATGCACTTGTTGATGCATTGGGAAATCCTTTAAAATTTATACTTACTCCTGGCCAGAGGAATGAAATTACACAAGCTGAAGTATTAACAAAAAATGTCTATAACTCCATTGTAGTAGCTGATAAGGGTTATGACAGCAATGCTTTTGTGGTCAGCCTTGAAAACAGGAAATGTGAAATCGTAATTCCATCAAAAAGGAATCGAAAAGTGCAAAGATACTATGATGAGCATATTTATAAAGAACGTCATTTGATTGAGTGCTTTTTCGGTAAAATTAAAAATTTTAGGCGCATTTTTTCCAGATTTGACAAGACCGCAGAGGTTTACATGGGATTTCTAAATTTTGTTGGAGCTCTCATATGGCTTCTCTAAAATTTTGTCCACAGAGCCTAG
>DASWCM010000008.1 GCA_036390115.1 Blattabacteriaceae bacterium
CAATCAGAAACGAGAGAATGCGCATTTATAAGCAGATCTTTAATTACGAATATCTTTTATTCTAAGTAATTAAAAATCGTGTAAATGCTTCATTACAACCACGGTGATCTCCCGAATCGTTTGAGCCATCATTTATCCCAAGCCGCACAGTACTTTTTGAGAATAGTGGTTACTTATATATTTCATAAAATAGCGTCTGAACTATAATAATAAAAGAAAAAGGAGAACAATTTTGTCAAAATGACGAAATGTAAAGGACTGTAAATTTTTGCAACAAGCGTGTAGAAAGTTGTTAATAGACTCATTTTGTAGATATTTTTACGTAGATTTCAGTGGTGTAATTACTTTTTCACTACAACTTTTTGTTTTCGCGTAATTAATGAACAAAGTTTTCGTAAAAATCAGCCTGTTTTTCACTCTTTACAATCGAATACCTCGTTGTATATTTAATATTTCGAAACTTATGATACGTCATTTTAAAGCTGAAGAAATTATCTTTCTAATGAGACTAACTTTATTTCAATCGGTTAAATAGAAGCGGAGTAATAACTGTTTAAAGTTGTACTTGTAGGGAAAACGGAAGTTCATCAGAGAAATAAGCAGTGCCGGCCTTTTTTTTTTTTAGCTTGGCGTTGCAGGCCGACCGGCCTGCTAGATCTCTATTCATACGGGTTTTCGCATATTTTACGTAAATCAGTGTTGCCACATGATATAAATTTTGAATGAAATTTTGATTTTTAGCAATTTCTTTCTATAAATTTGGAATGCAACAATGCATAAACAACCAATCATTACACACATGGGTATAATGGACGCCATCTTTGAAGCCCACTATGTATGTTTTACTAGTGAAGCTCTGTGAAAATACATGTAGTCTTATGGGAAAAACGCAATTTTTAAAAAATTATTAAAAATTAAGATTACGTCGTAGAAATTTGATTTTTTTTTTGTTAAAAAATTTGAAGTTTTTTCTTTATAGGAAAAAATATTTCAATTTTTAAAAATTGTAGGTAATTTTTTAATAATTTTTTAAAAACTTCTCTATTTGTTTGCAAGTTTTGGAAACTTCAAATTATTATTACTCAAAATTCATCGCGACGTCGTATGGTTTTAAAAGTGCTATATTATAGGAAATTTCACGCTCTTTCCAATGGTGTGCATAAAATTTATTTTTGGTTAATATTTTCACTATAAAAATACGTTTTTTATAAAGAACTCTTGTTTTTTGATCATTGTTTTTATGCAGATATCGAATTTTATCGTGAAAATATTAACCAAAAGTAATTTTTATGCACACCATTGGAAAGAGCGTAAAATTTCCTATAATATATCACTTTCAAAACCCTATGACGTCGCGATGAATTTTGAGCAATATTAATGTAAACATTCTGAAACTTACCACAAGTCCAAAGTCCCACAGTTCTGAAATAAATTCACTATTGGAAACAATTTGTGATAAGTTTCAAAATGTTTACGTTAATATTGCTCAAAATTCATCGCGACGTCTGTCAACAGGTGCTGCTCCCTATGGGAAGCACCTGATACCTCTGTACATGCAACTCGTCCAAGTAACCTGGCCTTGTTATTCAACAGGGTGCTAAAATACGTTAGGGTAGCTGGCTACCCACCATGACTGCCGTTCAGTGGTTGTAAACGGATCAACTTAATAATAATGGTTGATAAAATAACCACATATTAATTGGAGTAAATG